>NZ_JBFFKR010000194.1:0-6525 GCF_041555295.1 Ancylomarina sp.
AAACATCAGGGTACCGACTCAATTATTACTATTATGGAAATTCCATTTTGGTATTACAAAGATTAATATAACACTTGCTAACCCTGTGCTAATCCCGTGCTAGCCCACGATTAGCTTCGCTGATCACCACTTCGTTTCGGTATTATCGTGTGGTAAGTAATAAAAATAAATAAATTTCAGTAGTTAAAAGCTGATTGTAGGCCTACTATGAGTCGTAATTATAAATGTCATAATCATGAGAGAGTCTACTTTGTAAGTTTTGTTGTAGTAGAATGCTTGAATGTGTTTATCAGGAGTAAATACAACGATTTTATAATTGACAGCTTGCATTCAAGTCATTAAAAGATTGTTTAGTCGTGTTGTGAAAAAGCAATAACACGATAAAAAAATAACCCATTCTCCACAAGAGGTTGGGTTTTTTTGTTGTCATATTTCAATAAGCGCATTCTTATGCAGAGCTTTTCTATTTTGTACGTGTTTGTTGCTTTATATGTGACAAGGATATTGTTTCGTGGGAGTTATGCTTCATTTTAGTACTCTGAATTTAATGGGGCACTTATCTTGCCAAATTGGTACGATAATAACACCTTTTAGAAAAATTTAAAAAGAAATAACATCAATATTGATGTTGCACATACTTTATGGTCAATGTAGTAAGAATCGCATAAAAGTGAATATTGTGTTCTTTATTAGGCCTTTATGATTGAGCATCCTTTTGTTTAAGGTGTTTTTAGTAACTTTTATATGAGGTATACAGATATATTGTATATTGTCATATTAAAATGACAGCATTGAAAATATGTTAAGATCTAAATAATTATATAATGAGGTCCTTATAAAAGTCCACAAATTGTACTCAATCTTATGAAAGATTCAATTATAATCGAGTTATTACAAAACACGGCCATTTTATTGGCCTTTGCAATGGTATATGAGAATTTCTGGATTAAAGATGATAATTATAAAAGTATCGGCAAAAAAATCCTTATTGGATTAATTTTGAGTGGTATTTGCGTTGTATTAATGTTTACTCCATGGACATGGGCGCCGGGTATTGTTTTCGATACCCGTTCAGTTATGATTTCTATATCAGGTTTGTTTTTTGGTCCAATCCCTACAGTAATTACTATGTTTATTACAAGTATGGTAAGATTGATAATTGGCGGAGATGGTCAATGGATGGGCATTGCTGTCATTATTTCTTCGGGAATAATAGGTTTATTGTGGAGACGTTTCAGACCCGATTGGAAATCAAAAAAAAGCTATTTGGAACTGTTAGTAATGGGAATTCTGGTACATATTACAATGTCTCTATGTACATTCTTACTGCCGCCGGATAAAATATTGCCTACTCTTAGAACTATTGCTCTACCTCTTGTTTTTATCTATTCGCCAGCTACAATGCTACTCGGCATAATTATGTTGAGACAATATAAAAATACTCAAAATAGACTGGCACAATCAAAATTGGATGAATCGGAACGAAGATTTACACAGGTTTTAGAAAGTGGTAATATCGTGTCTCTATTATTAAATAATGATGGTTGTATTAAATATTGCAATCATTATTTATTGCAGATTACCGGATATGTACAAAATGAAGTATTGGAAAAAAACTGGTTCGAATTATTTATTCCAAAGAACATAAAAGATGAAGTATATCAAGTTTTTTCGGATAGTATGATTTCAAAAAGCATTGTAAAGAATTATGAGAATGTGATTCTGACAAAAAGTGGAGAAGAATTGCAAATATCATGGCATAATACAATTTTTCATTCCGATTCAAATGACGTAACTGGTGTTGCCTGCGTTGGTGTAAATAATACGAAAAGGAAGAGTTATGAAATAAAACTTGAGGAAAAAAATGAGGAGTACAAACAAATAAATATAAAACTAATTGAGGCTAAGGAAAAAGCAGAAGAAAGTGAACGTTTAAAAACAGCGTTTCTGGCTAATATGAGCCATGAAATTCGTACTCCCATGAATGGTATTCTGGGATTTACAGAGCTGCTCAATAAGCCTGATCTTAGCGATGAAGAACAGAAAGAGTTTATCTCAATTATTGAGGAAAGTGGCAGACGTATGCTTAATACAATTAACGACATTATAGATATATCGAAAATAGAATCAGGTTTGATTGGTCTAAATAATTTAGAAACAAATATTAACCAGCAAGTAGAATTAGTTTATATCTTTTTCAAGCCTGAAGCTGAGAGTAAAGGATTAAATTTTTCTTTTAAAAATTCATTACCAGTAGAAAAAGCTAATATTAAGACGGACAAAGAAAAAACTCAAAAAATTCTTATTAACCTTGTTAAAAACGCGATTAAATTTTGTGACGAAGGGTCGATAGAATTTGGGTATGAGATAAAGGGTAATGACTTAGAATTTTTTGTGAAAGATACAGGCATTGGTATTCCCAATGATAGGCAGGCAGCCATATTTGAACGTTTTATTCAGGCAGATATTTCAGATTCAAGAGCTTTTCAGGGGTCAGGATTAGGCTTGGCAATTACAAAATCATATGTAGAAATGCTGGATGGTAAAATTTGGGTGGAGAGTGAAGAAGGGAAAGGATCGGTATTTTATTTTACAATTCCATATAATCCTGAATTGAAAGTTAACAACACTTCGATAAAAATTGGCACTAATTATAAGAACGAGAATCTGATTAATAAGCTAAAAATAATTATTGCCGACGATGATGAAATATCGGCAATGCTTATTGAAATTGAACTTGAGAAATACAGCAAGACGATTATAAAAGTAAGAACTGGTGCGGAAGTTGTCGAAATTTGCCGAAATAATCCTGATATTGATTTAATTCTGATGGATATCAGAATGCCGACTATGGATGGATATGAAGCCACACGACAAATTCGTCAGTTTAATAAAAATATTATCATTATTGCTCAAACAGCATATGGTCTTCTTGGAGATAGAGAAAAGGCTCTAGAATCGGGATGTAATGATTATATCTCGAAACCCATATTAAAAGATAAATTAATAGAATTAATACATTTCTATTTTAATATATAAAGTTAGTAATTACATCCAGGTGATAAAGCATATGGCACTAACACACGGTTTAATTAATTAGGGTATCAGTGGTTTGCGGGGTGGATTATCCCTTGGCAAATCTTGTTTTGCCTTGATAGGTGAAGAACCCACAATCTCTTACTGACCATACCGCAACAGTTAACATTTTATATAAAAGCCCATCCTCCAAAGTGAACTGCACCCCAAAAGTTGGACACAACATTTGGGGTGCAGTTCAAAAAGAGTTTGGGCTGTTTCCTTGCTTTGTTTTCAATAAGCCGACTTTTGCGAGTCGGCTTTTTGTATTCTATAGAGGTTGAGCTTAGCTTTTAACCAGAACACCCAAAACTTCGAGGTGTTGTGGTGTATCGTATAAGGCGATTTTAGCAATGGTGTCAAATTCATCCATCCATTCGCTCAAATTGTGTAGGGCGGCATTTTTAGATACGGTTGCTACTTGCGATTCCCCCATTTCTTTATCGAAGTTGGCACGTAAAGCAAGCACTTCTTCTAATTCGCCTAAACATGTTGCCGCAATTTCTGGACTTAGTTTAATAAATGCCAACTTATCCTGAACAACTGTTTCTGTGCTTGCTATTGTATAAAATAACTTGACCTTGTCGAAGAACTCGTTGTATTTAGTAGGGAAACGACCTTTTACACCCAATTGAATTAAGGTGTCAGGGTCTTTCTTACATAGAATTAGACTTAAATCGCGATGTCGCTTGAACTTCATTTCCAACTTGCCATAAGCTGCATGGTAGGAGTTGGATACCAAGCGAGTCTCAGACTCTTCTTGCTTATTAAGTTCCCAACTGTACTTGCCTAGATTATAAAGTTCCCAGCCTTGAGCAAATTTTGCTTCATCAATACCATATTCAGTTAAAGCAGCCTTGATTTCAGCATGCGATTCGGCATTGGTTAATGCAATACGAATGCGTTCTAAAAATTTTGATTCTGATTGATTCATTGTTCTTTTAATTTTTGATTAATAAAATGGTTTAAGTTTAATATAATAACAATGAAATTACATTTTTATAATCACATAATGAAGTAATTAGAAAACATAAGTGTGAAACAATGTTAATTTGTTTGGTTTGATGTGTTAATTTTATAGTCAAATAGGCTGATACAGGTTGAAATGAATTAATTCTCAGTGGAAATTGATTATTCCTTTGGTAAAATCCATTAACGGAAAGCAGAATGGGCTGATTTGCTGGGAAGGTCGATCAATAGAAACTTTATATGGACGTATTTGTTGGTAGAATCGACATCTTGAGCCTTAGAATGGACAGATTTACTGATAAGATCGATCAATAGAACCTTTACATGGATGTATTTTTAGGTAGAATCGATTAACTGTTGCTCATATTGGCTTCCCTGAGGGTAAAATGGATGATATGGATTGTAGGATGGGCTCTGTGGAGGTGAAGTGATATTGTCTCATGTTGAATTCAGATAGCTTCGATTAAATATTTATCCATCAGTGGTTTTTATGAAACACTTATATAGAGCCATTCTGATTTAATTTTGATTAATAGTTTTGGACTTGTTTAATACTGTTTAGTTGTATTTATGTCTACTTTTAGTACTCTTAAAATAAGTGTTGTTGTTATCGTGCCATATTGGGGGGATAACATCAATATTGATGTTACACATACGTTGTACACAAGCCAAGAAAGCAGTACGTAAATTGAAACATGAGAGATAAAAGATGTGAAATATTAGAAGGATTACCACCTTATGGACCAATGTACATTTCGATAACGATTGATAATGAACCATTTGTTTCGGAAGGATATGTTGTGCGATTTTTCAAGTCAGACGGAACTGACTGGGTTGCAAATTTTAAACCTGGCTGGACTGACTATTATGGCATCTTTGATTATCCAGACCGTGATTCGACAATTGTGATTGCAGGAGGATTGGGCTACATTATGTCGACTGAGAATGAAACACCAAAACCCTCATTTGGATTGACAATTAAGCATGTGATTCAAAAAAGTGATGGTAGTTTAATATGTGCAGATGACACCCATATTTTGTTGTTGGATAATCAATCGGGTGATTTTTGGGAAAGTGACAGAATATCTTGGGACGGTATTCGTGACTTAAAGCTTGATAAGAATATAGTTACAGGACAATCATATGACCCGATAAATTCAATAAAGCCATGGGCTGATTTCTCGGTTGACTTAAACACCAAGGAAATCAATGGAGGTTCATTTCAAGAGACATTAAAAAACAATCCTCATTTGGAGGCTAATAAAACTGGACTGATAAAGGAGAAACAGAATGATGAAAAGAAAAAACGATGGTGGAAGATTTGGTAAAAGGCCAGAGTACAACAATGTGTAAAAAACATAAGTGGCTCAGTGGGTTACGAAACCTTCGAGCATTTAATCAGCTCCGCCAAATCTGCGATTTGACGGTTTGTTTCGAAACTTTAAATTTGTGTCAAAATGCAAATTTGGCTAAGTGCTTCGAAATCACTTACGTTTCTTATACTAAACGTTAGGTGCAATTTCTTAAACCTGACAGATTTTTCTACATCTTGTAAATAAATCTGTCAGGTTTGGGTCTTCCACTATATGTATACTAAGGCGGTTTGGCTTTAAATTTTGCAATGCTAGCGGGCTGTTGTCATTTAAAAACCTGTTACTACAACAAAATTACTAGGTCTGGGCATTCGTAAATGCTTCCAATATGAAGCTGGTTTTTAGCTCGCTTGATTTTCAAACGACGAGTTCTTATGTCGTGTATAGTTATTTTGTTATTTGACATGTGCTTTTAATATTGTTCAGTTAATAATTTATTTAAATTTAGGGGACTCAATATAGGCTGCACTTAGCCTGCTATATGGGTATGATGTGTCTATTATTTGAGTATTACAAAATGGGAAAGACAAAAAATACGAAACATAGAAGTAAAGGAAATGTCAAGAAGCAAGGGGATGCTTTATTTATATTTGAGAAGCGAATGGAGGTCGTTCTGCGCAAGATTATAGGTAAAGATGTTCCGATGCATTTGTTGACCAAAAGAGATCGTGAACATATGCAAATGATGGTTCAACATGTTAAAGCTCCCAGGCGATATGGCAATAGTATTGTTAGTAGAGCAGAGTTGAAAAATGTGAACATCTTGTACCAACGATTATCGCGGGAGGAGAATATTGAATTAGATGATAAAAAGGTATCGCTTTTTGACTTGAATGTTTATTCTGTTTATATCTTTTTTATTTATAATGTAGTTGAAGATGAGCATAAGAAAAGGAAGCTGTGCGAATTTCCAGGCACAGGATACGACTTTAAGAGCTTGGAGTTATTGTTTCGCGCTCACAACGAGGCTGTGCTTATAAAGCTGATTAGTGCACTTACTGATGTTAGTCAGAAGATATTCTGTGTCACTCTTAAGAAAGAGAGGCCTTATGTTTCTGACTATATTCTTGAAGTTTCTGCATTTCTACCTATCAAAAAAACTATCAGT
>NZ_JBFFKR010000195.1:0-6485 GCF_041555295.1 Ancylomarina sp.
ATCTTTTAATGCAAAAATTAAAGACTTCAGGAGATCTTTAAGAGGCGTTGTGGATATTGACTTCTTCTTATTTCGTTTAACGAAAATATTCGCCTAATTAGAATGATTATTTTGTTAGACCCAGGTTTTGCCGGTGATCCAGGTTTTGCCGGTGATCCTTGATCTCTAACTATCCTCTTAGCAAAAATAGGGGTACGCACAAAAGCCCACTAATAAATTAGTGGGCTTTCATATAAGAGTTTATTGAGTCTTACAACGCGTTAACGTGTAATGCTAATTTCGATTTCAAATTAGCAGCTTTGTTATTATGAATAACGTTGATCTTAGCCAACTTATCTAACATAGCTGTAACTTTAGGTAGCAACTCAGAAGCAGCTTCCTTATCAGTTATCGCACGTAAATTTCTTACGGCATTTCTGGCAGTCTTAGCATAGTACTTGTTGTGTACTCTTTTAACTTCAGACTGACGAATTCTTTTAATTGCGGATTGATGATTTGCCATCTCTTTATTGTATCAAATTATTTAAAACTGTAGTCCGTACGGGAATCGAACCCGTGTTACTAGAATGAAAATCTAGCGTCCTAACCCCTAGACGAACGGACCAAAAAAAATCTCCAAAAAGCAATTAAAGAATTGCAAAACTGTGTAGTCCGTACGGGAATCGAACCCGTGTTACTAGAATGAAAATCTAGCGTCCTAACCCCTAGACGAACGGACCATCAAATTTGGAGCTGCAAAGATAATTGAAGTTTTGAATAACACAAACACTTTGCAGTTTTTTTTTGCTAGAAAAAGAAGTAGAAAACAAGTCTCTTTTTTCTCTCTTTTGCGATGCAAAGTAAATTATAATTCTTCAATCACACAAGAGAGAAATGCAAATAAATCAAGTTTTCTGCAACAAAAAAGCTAACCCTCTATTCCTGAGGAACATTTTTTTTCAATTCCACTCAACAATTGTTCCTCTTTCCTTGTTAAGATAGGCTACTGGCATTGTTTCACGTATGTGTTGACCCAATAAATTCAACAATTTATTCTTTGAATAATGTCGAGAATAAACCAAACTCACCTCTCTAAGAGGATGCAAATTTGTAAATGACTTCACTTGTTTCAATTTTTCTGCCGACATGTACTGGGTTGCCAACTCTGGAATTAGTGTAAAACCACCTTCACGATCGATAATTTTCATCAGCGTTTCCAATGAATTACTCTCAAATTCGAAAGGCAACTCCTGATGTTGGAGACTATGCATCTCACAAAGGTTGATCACTTGATTACGGAAACAGTGTCCATCACCCAACATCCAAATTTCAGATGTCGCTATATCCTTCACTTCAACAATCTCTTTTTTTAATATATCATGATCCTTATGAGCATATATCATCATCTCTTCAAAAAACAGAGGCTGTTCTTTTATCTTATCATCTCTTAATGGCGTCACAAAAATACCAACATCCAAAAGGTCTTTTTTCAAAGCTTTTACAATATCATCCGATACCATCTCTTCAACTTCAACCTTTACATCTGGATAATTTCTAATATAATCACCAATAAACATAGGGAGTAAAAATGGAGCCAAGGTTGGGATGATGCCAATCTTTAAACTACCCTCAACTGTATTTCTATGATTCTTGACGATCTCATCAATTTTTTTTGACTCTCCTAATATAATTCGAGCTTGCTCAATAATCGGAATACCTACATCAGTTGGAATAATAGGCTGCTTACTTCTATCAAATATGGTAACATCTAAAAATTCTTCAAGTTTTTTGATTTGCATGCTTAATGTGGGCTGCGTAATAAAACAGCTATCTGCTGCAGATGCAAAGTGACGATGCGTATCTACAGCAACAACATATTCTAGTTGAGTTAATGTAACCATATCAGTTAATTTTATTATTTATTGATTTTGACTCACAAATATAAACAATATCTATTGCTTTATATACAATATTGATTTGATTGATGTTTAGAATTAATCTATATTTGTAGTAAACTATTGTTTCAAGCTTAATCAATATATACAACAGTGTGATTATTAAGCTTAATATATAACACATTCTATTTCTGTCGAGAATTATATAACTTTAATTAGTTTATTTTTTCAAGATCAAAGTAGAGATAGAGTTAGATGTGATAGCTGCTATACTATTACAACAATTAAAACAAAATGATAGTTTAATAGTTTTTGTTATTTAAGTTTTATTAGATGTTTGGGTTAAAACAGTCAGAAGTTGGGTCTTCTGACTGTTTTTTTTTATTTCAAAAAATTAAAACACATTCTTTCAACATGTTGTTTAGCAATAATGCTAAAGAGCAGTTTTAAGGCATAAAAAATAGACTACTTTAGCGAGCGAATTTGAAATTTATAAGCTCAATATAAACTGAATAACAATGCAACACGGTATTAAAACAGTATCATTCGAAGAAGCTGCAAAGGTGATTAAATCAGGTGACAGAGTACATCTACACTCCGTTGCTCTAGCGCCACACAAGTTCATTAAAGAAATGTGTGACCGAGGTCGTAATGGTGAAATTTACGATGTAACCATTCAACACATTCATACTGAAGGACCAGCTCCATATGCAGCAACAGAGTTCGAAGGTATTTTCAATCTCGAATCTTTGTTTGTTGGATCTAACGTTCGTAAACAAACTCAGGCTGGGTATGCTGATTACATTCCTGTTTTCCTTAGCGAAACTCAGCAATTAATTCGTGAAGGCTATCTAAAAGTAAATGTAACTGTTGTACAGGTAAGTACTCCTGACAAACATGGTTATGTGTCTTTAGGTACTTCAGTAGATTGCTCTCGTGCAGCTGTTGAGATGGCTGATACAGTTGTGGCTATTATCAATCCAAATGTACCTCGTGCTTTTGGTGACGCAATGATGCCATTAAGCACTTTCGATGTTTTCTGTGAAGATGACTCTCCACTTATTGAACATCACAATGCACCATTAACTGAGATAGATATTCAGATTGGTAAAAATGTAGCTAACCTTATTCCTGATGGAGCTTGTCTTCAAATGGGTATTGGTGGTATTCCTAACGCTGTATTAGCTCAGCTTGGTAACCACAAAAATCTTGGTGTTCACACTGAGATGTTTGCTGACGGACTTCTTCCTTTAGTTGAAAGCGGCGTAGTGAACGGTATGAACAAGAAGCTTGATAAAGGTAAAATCGTTGCTGGTTTCCTTATGGGAACAAAAGAACTTTACAACTTCGTTGATGATAACCCAGGCGTATTGATGATGGATGTAGCTTATACGAATGGCGTTCACATTATCAAACAAAACCCTAAGGTTTGTGCAATAAACTCGGCTCTTTCTATCGACCTAACTGGTCAGGTTTGTGCTGACTCAATCGGAACAACTCACTACTCTGGTGTAGGTGGACAAATTGACTTTACTCGTGGAGCTGCTGCTTCAGAAGGTGGGGTACCAATTATCGCTATGCCTTCAGTAACTGGCAGAGGTGTTTCTAAAATTACACCAACTCTTTTACAGGGATCAGGTGTTGTAACAACTCGTAACAACATGCGTTGGTTTGCAACTGAACACGGTTGTGTAAACTTATTTGGTAAAACACTTCAGCAAAGAGCAAGAGCAATTATCTCTGTAGCTCATCCTGATTTCAGAGAAGAACTAGATAGAGCTGCTTTCGAAAGATTCGGTTCTCACTACCACTTTGTAAACAAATTTGTGAAGTAAACATTCACTAATTTCAAAATATAAAAGCTGCTCAATTTGAGCAGCTTTTTTTTGCATTATTAATATGTAGAATCTATTATCTGGATCTCAATAGGTCAACTTGATTCATAAAAACGAATAATCGCTCATTTGAAATAGGATTCATCCAATAACCTGATTTTTTAAAATGAGAGCCCACAATAAAGGCATTTGCATAATCCCAGTACTCCGAAATATTATCTACCGTAATACCTGAACCTATTAATATGGGTTTACGAACCGTATCTTTTAAGGCATCGAGTTCTCGAATATCTACAGCCTTTCCTGTAGATGAACCAGTAACAATAATTCCATCACTCAAGAAAAACTCTGCAGCATGTGCAGTCTCAACAATATCCACATCAGATGTTATGGCATGCGAACTGTGTTTCTTTTTAATATCGGTAAAGACTTTCACCTTATCAGCACCAATCATCTTACGATATCTCATCAATTCACCTGCACATGAATCAATATACCCCTCATCGGCTACATGTCCAAAAACAAACCCTTCTGCACGAATGAAATCCAGATTAGCCGCTTTAGCAACAGCTAAGGCTTCCTTATTTGCTCCAGCAAGGATTTGAATACCTAAAGGCAAACACACCGCCTCGCGAACAGCCTTTGCCACAACAGTCATCCCTGCTGTAATCTCAGGACCAACCTGCCCTTTCATATAAGGCACATCATGCATATTCTCTATAATGATGGCATCGACTTGAGCTGTTTCGTACTGCTTAGCTTCCATTACTGCTAAATCAGCAATCTCTTCCAAACTCATTTTATGATTCGGTGTACCTGGCAATGCCTGAACATGAATCATTCCTATAATTGATTTCTTATCTGAAAATTTCATCTTTTTTTCTTTTATCATTATCGACCCAAAATTTGGAAGAGTTCGTCAAGCTTTGGTGTCAAAATAATTTCTGTACGTCTATTTTTACTCCTGCCTTCAGCACTTGCGTTGGTTCCAATTGGCAAGTATTTACTTCTACCTGCTACAGTCATTCGTTGTGGATCAATTCCTTTATCCAAGCTCAAGATTCTTACAATTGAGGTCGCTCGTTTCACACTCAAATCCCAATTATCCTTCAAATCACCACTCCCTTTATAAGGTACATTGTCGGTATGTCCCTCAATCACTATATTAATATCTTTATTTGTAGACAATACTTGAGCCAATTGTTTCAGGGCTTGCGCTCCTCTAACATCTACCGTATAACTACCCGATTTGAAAAGTAACTTTTCATCCATAGACACATAAACCTTTCCATTTCGATTAGAGATACTCAGTCCCTTATTATCGAAACCCGTTAAAGCATTCATCACCTTATTTTTCAAGGCAATTACAGCTTCATCTTTCTTTGCCAAAGCTCTTTCTAATTCCAATAGACGCTTATCACGACGATTGATTTCAGTCTGTAAATCATCTAACTTTTTTATTCTATATTTCAAATCCTGTTCTAAACCCATTACCTCATCTTCACGTAAATTCAAATTATCCTGAGTTTTATGAATTAGATCTAATAGAGCCTTCGATTCCTTTGCACTACCTTTTTGTTGTTTAGCCAACTGTGCAAGCAAATCTTCTTGATTTTCTTCACAACGTTTTAATTGTTCTTTACTCTTAAACAGACGTTCTGAACTTTCTTTATATTCTTCATCAGCTCGTTTGTATTTATCTTCTAAAACTTCAAGTTGCCCCTCCAATTCGGCATTACTTTCAGTCAATAAACGATTAGCATCCTTTAGCTCTTCGTATTTCTTTTGGTTTTCATTAGCTCTGGATTCTAAATTCTGATATTGACGAGCTGGTACACAGGAGAAAAGGATACATCCTGTTACAAGAACAAATAAAAACGTTTTAATACTTTTCATATCTTAATTATCAATTAATTACCTAATCAGTTTTTTCAAATTACTACTTAAATAAATTTCAAAACAAATATAAAGAGTCTAAGTTTAGCGCACAATACAAATCTACTTTTCGCTTAAGTATCTTATGTCAGATACATCACTCGTATATCAAGCAAAAACTTGACTATTTATAACCTATTCAGAAACAGCTGTGCTTTGGGATTGCTCAATTTTTCCTATCTTCGTCCCCTAGACCATTTTTAAAAATCGGACAAAATCCGTACAGCAATATACCATAAACTGATTAACAAATGACAAAGTCTGAAAAACCATTATTGGATCAAATCAACTTCCCATCCGACCTGAAAAAGGTTTCGGAAGATGATCTAATTCAAGTTTGTACAGAACTGCGTCAGGAGATTATCGAACAAGTCTCCTGCAATCCAGGTCATTTTGGAGCCAGTCTTGGAGTGGTAGAACTTACTGTTGCATTACACTACGTTTTAAATACGCCTTACGATAATCTGATTTGGGATGTTGGCCATCAGGCATACGGACATAAGATTTTAACAGGTAGAAAAGATCGTTTTCACACAAACAGAAAATATAAAGGAATAAGTGGATTTCCCAATCGTGGAGAAAGTGAATATGATTCATTTACTGTGGGACACTCATCAACTTCTATTTCTGCGGCATTAGGAATGGCAGTTTCAGCACAATTAAGTGGTGAAACAGATAGAAAGACAGTTGCTGTCATTGGAGATGGATCTATGACTGCAGGCCTAGCCTTTGAAGGTTTAAACAATGCCGCAACAAATAATGCTGATATATTGGTGATTTTGAATGATAACAATATGGCTATTGACCCTAATGTGGGTGGGATGAGCGAATATTTGTTAGA
>NZ_JBFFKR010000196.1:0-6470 GCF_041555295.1 Ancylomarina sp.
ATCGAAAAGTCTGGTATTGATCTTAGCCAAAAGAAGAAAGAAGACTTCTCAGAGCTTTCTGCACAAAATGATAAAGCATGGAAAGATATTTGGTCAGCCGGGCAAGGTGTTGCAGGAATTGATGCTGTCGTTTCAGTAAGCCATCTGCTTGATCAAATAAAAAGGGAGTATTTAGAAGCTCTTATTCAAAATGCAGAAAAGCTAAAAAAACTTAAGGGCTAAAAATGAATAAAATTGAGCCCAATTCAGAATGTCTTTGGTCTATTCTTTCAATCATTCGTTTGTCAGGTGATTATTCATAGTTAGCTACCAAACCTATATTGCCTGGTAGCATTCCAAAAAAATAATTCCATTCAACTGTCAGGTTCTGGCACTTGTCACAACTATTTATTTGAAGATTAAAATGAGTAGACAATTTGACATTTAATACAAATCCCTATGCTAGTTAAAATTCCAAAGGCCCTCTTGGGCGGAATTACCGGAACAACCGCCATGTCCTTATTCATGATGCTGGCACCCTTGATGGGAATACCTAAAATGAATCCAGCTCAAATGCTTTCAAGTATGATGGGGTTTCCAATATGGGTAGGTTGGCGTATTCAAGAATGAGTAATCTGATTGAGATAGAGGCTTTTGAGTAGGCCTGCTTCGAATGAATATTTGATGGTATATCGGTCTTTTTTTGTCCAATATTTTTATCCAGGCTTCCATTTTTTTTATTCACCCTATCGAGTTGTTCTTCTATCAAACGGATGGTAATAAGACGGGAAGCTGTTGTCATGTTCAATCATTATTCAGTAACTTTGTTTTTGAGGCATTCTTCCTGAATAAATTACGGTTGATTATTTATTTGCTTGCTATGGAAAATCTATCTTCCTTATGTGACCAATTTTTAAAGAAAATTCATCAGAATATCGAAGATAATCTGGGTGATGAGAATTTTTCGGTATCAAACCTGGCTGAAAATGTAGGACTAAGCCGATCGATGCTGCATAGAAAGCTCATCAAGTTAACTGGTAAATCTGCTAGTGATCTTATCAAAGAAATTAGATTAATACGTGCCAAAAAGCTTTTAGAGAATGACGTTGCAACGGTCTCAGAAATTGCCTACCAAGTCGGTTTTAGAAGCCCTAGTTATTTTAATAAAGTGTTTAAAAAACGCTATAAAGTTTCCCCGGGAGATGTCAGAAAAGGAACTATTGTTCATGAAGAAGAGCAACTTGTAAGTAAAGTTCAAAATAAAATGAATCCTTTTGGCTTCTCGTTTTTTAAATCGAGTAGATTAGGATTGGTACTCATTCTGATATTGACTTTAGTGGTCATGGGATTATACGTCCTTGAAGCTATCCATTCTAGTAAAACATCAATTGCTGTTTTGCCCCTGCATAATTTAACCGGACAAGCTGATAATGACTATTTTGTAGATGGTATGCACGATGCACTTATTGGAGAATTAGGTAAAATAGGATCACTTCGAGTAATTTCAAGAACCTCAACACTTCACTTTCGCGAAAGTGATATGATGTTAAAAGATATTGCTGATGCGCTTGGTGTTAATAGGATTGTTGAAGGCTCAGTTTTTATGGCAGATGATAGTGTTCGCATTATTGTTCAGTTGATTGATGTTTTTCCTGAAGAAAGTCATGTTTTAGTCAATGAGTATAGTGATAAGCTTAGTAATGTTCTGGCCGTTCAATCTTCAGCTGTAAGAGACATAGCACAAAAAATAGATATCGAACTTTCAGAAAAAGAAGAACAACATCTTGCGAATACACGCACTGTAAATCCCGAAACTTATAAAGCCTATTTGCGAGGGATGTATTATTTAAATCAGGGTACAAAAGAGTCCTTTGATACTGGAATCAATTACTTGCATCAGGCTATTAAAACCGACCCCGGAGATCCTTTTGCCTATGCAGGCTTAGCACTAGGATATGCAACGATAGGGCATGGACAACTTAATGCGAAAGAAGCATTTCTTCAGGCTATGTTAGCTGCCAATAAGGCCATCAAATTAGATCCTACAATTGATGAAGCCTATAATGCCTTGTCTTTACTCTATTTATACCAGGCCTGGGACTGGCCCATGTCAGAAGAAGCTTTTGAAAATGCCATTGCCAATAATCCCAACAATGCCATTGCACACGCTCATTTTGCCTGGTACCATATTCTGTTTGATGATATGAAAAAGTCAATTTACCATGCTAAAAAGGCAGTTGTGATAGAACCTTTATCAGCCTCTTACACGTCATGGTTAGCATTATTGTATTTCCACAATAAAGAATATGACGAAGCTGAATTCTGGGCCAGAAAAGCTTTGGAATTAAAGGATGATGTGCCATACGGAAACCTCACATTGGGTTGGGTTTGTCTCCAAAGAAAGATGTTTCATAAAGCGATTGAATATCATAAAAAACTTCCCTCAGGGGCCTATTGGGAGACCTTACTTGGTTATGCTTATGTAAAGGCCGGCCAAAGAGAGAAAGCTATAGAACTATGGAATGAATTCGAAGAGCTTTCAAAAAAGCAGGAGGTCAATTGCTGTTATAGGGGTATGATGGCTGCTTACCTGGGCTTCACAGATAAAGCCTTCGAGCTGTTAAATAATGCTTGTGATAACAAGTCTTATCCTGTTAGTTATATTAATTTTTATCCATGTACCGAAGACCTTAGGAATGATTCAAGGTACAATAAGCTAATGCAAAAAATGAACTTGCCAAGTAATGAGGTATTGATAAGTTCGAATCAATAAGTCTGTTTACTCCATCAATTACATTCCATATTCGGCTAGCATTTTAAAGGGTGAAATTTCATTATTCTTAAAAATGCAACCTAATTACCATGATTCAACATTCTTAATCTTTTATTTACAAAAGCTTGCAACCAGACTATTAAGCTCATAAGCTAATAGTCTGTTTCTTTGTATTGTAAGATGATATCAGTTCGTGATGGCCTTAAAGAGTATGATTAACGGATGAAATCTAATTAATTTTAAAGCTCGAAATTATGGAAAGACTAAAAGTGACTTGGCATTTTCCCTTACGAGAATGCAAACAAACTCGTCCGGGAAGTGTTTTTTAATTGGCTGGTAAATCATTTATTAATATCAGAAGTGCTCATTTTTATATTAAGCTGCTTCAACTTAAAATTCACCCAAACAAATCTACTAGCTATAAACAGCACATCGTTGATTTCCAACGAGTGAAGATTATTAATTAAAAAAACAAAATCATGAAAGCAACAACAATTTTAATTTTGTTCATGTTTGTTGCAATTTTTTCAACAGGACAGGATCTGAAGAAGAGTAAAATGCTTAGAGACGTGGACGTGAAACCTCCTATATTTAAAGGAATAGAGGGAACGGTGGATATTTTAAATGAAGTGGAGACTGCCTCGATATACGATTATTTGGGTGCAAAACTTGAATATCCGAAAGAAGCCGAGAAGAGATGGAGAGAAGGCACAACAGTCATTCATTTCACTGTTCTACCCAATGGTGAGTTAGACAATTTTCAAGTTATTAACAGCGTTTCTTCCGATATTGACCGTGAGGTAATTCGGGTTTTGCAATCAAGTGATGGCATGTGGAAACCAGGAGAAAACAGCGGTAATCCGGTTGCAATGGAAAAGGAAGTGGCTATCACTTTTCAGATGGAATATTCAAATCATTTGAGAATAGCTCAGAAATTATTTAAGCGGGGAAATAAAAAGTTATTGAAGAATAAACCCGAAAGGGCTCTAAAGCTTTTTGATAGAGCATATGTTTATCAACCCTATAGTGAACCCCTATTATTTGCCAGATCAGTGACCCGTTTAAGTGTTGGTGATAAGGTAGGGGCATGCGAAGACTGGAACCGCTTAAAATCTTTAGGAAGTAATTTGGCCGATGAATACTTGATGCAACACTGTGAGATGAGTGAAATTGCTGTAAAAGATATTTAATAAATTGAATTTTTCTTGAAATTCAGCTTGCAGTTTCTTCATTTGATTGTTTTAGCCTGGAGTTTGGCTTGTTAGCTGTCGAATTTAAAGCTTGCTAAAACTGTGTAAAAGCAATATATGGCCTTCATTGATATTATTTTGACTCTTTTATAACTTATCTGATGAGTTATAGCTTAAAAAAAAATAGGATGAATATTAAATATGCAGGATGTTTGCTTAGAAAATAGAAATGGGTGACTAGAAAAAGAGGATGTCTTGATTTTTGACATCCTCTTTTTTTTCACCATTAATGAATTTGAGTTTCTTGAAAATTAATTCTCCGTTTTGAGAGGCTTACGTAATAGTAAATAGGCTATCATATAGAAAACGATGGCGAGTAATAATCCGCTAGAAAATCCGTAATTGAAAACGGGTATTAAAACCAAGGTGCTACCAATAACCGAAGCTGCTCCATTTATGGCAAATCCCCAGTCAATCAGTTCACCGGTTTTAGCACTTCCCTTAACAAATGGCATTCCCATAAAGAAACCCAAAGGTGCAATAAGTATGCAAGTGATGATAATACGCCAGATCATGCCCAGACCTGCAAGTGATGTGGTGATATAAGGAAATAGTAAAATCTCGGCAATTAACCATATTGCGATAAACAAGAAAGGGATGTGATTCTTAAATTTAGGACTCATTAAACTACCAACACCAGAACTGGCAAGCAGAACAAATAGTATGGTCATAAACGTGTAAGAGGATGAACCTATAAAAAGCGTATACTTTTGTATTAGAACAACTTCGACAGCCATAAAAGCTATGCCAATTGTGAAAAAATACAACCATCCTGCAGCTTTGAGTTTTGTTCCCTTTTTGAAATAAGGCAGCAGGTTAAGTGGTAATATCAGAATTGCAACAATAAACAAAATAACCAGTATAATCACCTTCGAAAGGGGGAAGCCCTGGAATTCGTACGGGAGTAGACGTGTTCTGATTTTTTCGAGAGAGAAATTTTTCATCATGCCCAGCTGTGCAGTAAACGGTTTGTTGTCGTAGCAGGGCGATATGTTGGTTGCTGATTTTGCCTGTTCTTGTTGCCATCCATTTAAAACAATTTGATTGATCATGTTGTTTTTTACGGAGTCAACTGCGGGATACAATTGTCTGTAGTAAGGGTAGTTTTCCTTACTTGACTCATAAACGGCATCATGAATAAGCTCTTTGCTCAAAGGCTGTTTTCCCATTAGAATTAAATGACGGCGCATTGTGGGTAAATGATAGACTGCCAAGTGAGAGGCAGGATCTTCTATTCCTTCGCGTTCGAGAGCTTCCAATACTTCAGAAACCATTCTTGGTACATAAAACTGATGCTCCATTAGCAAGTAACCCTTTGGGGATAAGGCTTTGTAATAATCCTGAAAAGCCTCAGTGGTAAAGAGATAGTTTTCAGCCAGAGCAAAGGATCCTGAAGCGAGTGCAGCAAATGTGTTGGAGCTTAACGAATATATCACATCGAAATGATTATTGAAACGACGCACATAGGCTCGGGCATCTTCGCTCACGACTCTCACTCGAGTATCATTGTAGAGGTTCCCTGTAAATTCTTTAAGGAAGCCTTTTGTCATCATTTTGTTGATATACGGATTGACTTCCACGGCGTGCACCTCAGCAGCGCCATCCTGTAATGCTTGTAAAACATCACCACCAGCCCCTGCACCCAGTGATAAGAATCGGCATGAATCAAACTGAGCGGTTAAATGGGTTGCTGGAATTGAGAAGGGGATTTTAAGTGAATCGGAACGATCCCAATTACCATCGAATTTAATAATAGGTGAGTTGGCAGCATCATCGATATTTAAACCCCAGTTTTTATCATCGTATTTAAACACTTTTAAACGAGCCATAGCATCCCAATGAGTGTAAATCACTTCTGCTCTCTCTTTTTTAGGTCGCGTCAGAAGTTCTGAACTATAAGGCAAGGCAGTGAAGCTGATAAGAAGAAGAATGACAGGGATGATTTTTAACCAACGAGGAATGTATAATAATGCAGAAATAAGAACAGGTAATGTAATCATTAGAGCTGCTTTGTCGGTTCCTATTGTATTCATTAATAACACAGATAGGACCACACCCATTGCTGCCCCAATTAAGTCGGCCATGTATAGGCGAGGCATCTCTTCATGTGCTTTACGGAAGATACTACTCAAAATAATACCACCTGTGAAAAAAGAAGAGCCTAAAATAAGAATGGTGGCTAGCAGTTTTAGAACCATCCAATTATTACTTAATAATTGAGTGAAATCAAGTTGTAAATGAAGAACCAATGGGGGGCCAATCAGCATTAGTCCTGCCGTAATACTTAATAATCCGCCGTAATTGTTAATGTTTGTCAGCCATTTACTCATTCGCAAGGATAAGGCCCCGAGTCCTAAGCCAAGAATGCTTACACTCAATATGAGGAAAGCAAAGGTGTAAAAATATTCCGCTGAGAAAATTCTCGACCAAATAATCTCCATTGAGATTAAGGCTAGAGATAGGAGAAA
>NZ_JBFFKR010000197.1:0-6425 GCF_041555295.1 Ancylomarina sp.
CCACCTCCTCCTCTGGAATGACCTTCAAGCGAAACACCTTCCTTAACTCCACCTGCTTTAAAATTAGCTCTACAAAACTCTATAAACTCACCATTCAGTTCAGGTATAAGCAAAGCTTCATTTTCGGGAGTAAACCATTGAATCAAATCTCGATCTTCATCGCCTCGAATACCAGCAATAACAACATCTGGGATTTTTTTCAACTTAATCCATTTATTTAAGTCCTCTGCCCTAACATACTTTGAGAAAGTTCCTTCATCACCTCCCTGACCATGTAAAAATAAAATTAATCTATAGCTTCGATTGGGATCCCAGTTGGGTGGTAAGTAAACAAAGTACGGCACAGTAGAACGAATTTCACTTTCAAAGGTTGAAATCGTAATTTGCCCTAGTGCATTAGAATAATTAAAGCTTGATGACATATGCAGATTAATAATGAATAGAATAACAAAAATAGCTTTTTCAATACTAGGAGAGATGTTCCAAGCAATTTAAATTTGGTACAATAAAAAAATCCTGACCGTTCGAAAACGTGTCAGGATTAATTTTGGTTAAACTGTTAGAAGTCTAGGATAAATAGTGGCTATAAGTATTAATATCCAGAGTTTCCAGTGATTTTTTACAGAACGAGTAGATAAATGCACTGGCCAATCTCGCATTCGTTACCAAAGGTACATTAAGGTCGATTGCCGCGCGTCTAATCTGATAGTCGTTAAACAATTCATCTTCGCTTAAATTCTTAGGAATGTTGATCACAAAATCAACCTCTTTACTTCGAATCAAGTCCAGGGCTGTTTTTTCACCTTTTTCATCTGGCCAAGCGACAGCTTCTATCTCAACACCATTCTCAGAAAGGAATTTTGCAGTCCCACGTGTCCCATATAATTTGTAGCCTTTCTCTTGTAGCATTAGCGTACTCTTAAGAAGCTCAATCTTAGAACGAATAGGTCCACTGCTGATTAATATACCCTTCTTCGGAATTCGATAACCCACTGACAACATTGATTTTAGTATCGCATCGTAATAATCTGGTCCAATGCAGCCAACTTCACCTGTCGAAGCCATATCAACCCCTAGAACCGGGTCCGCCTTCGACAATCTTGAGAAGGAGAATTGTGAGGCTTTCACACCAATATTTTCCAATTCGAACATGGATGGCATCTGAGCAGGAATCGTTCCATTAAGCATCGCTTTTGTAGCCAATTCCACAAAATTAAAGTCCATTACTTTTGACACGAAAGGAAAACTACGACTAGCTCTCAGGTTACATTCAATCACTTTTATGTCATTATCCTTAGCTAGCAATTGCATATTGAAAGGTCCGGTAATATTTAAAGACTTAGCAATCTCTCTTGCTATTTTACGAATACGACGAATCGTCTCAAAATAAAGTTTCTGAGGTGGGAATACCAAAGTGGCATCTCCTGAGTGAACACCTGCAAACTCGACATGTTCAGAGATAGCATCAATCAGAATTTCACCATCTTTTGCGACACCATCGAACTCAATTTCTTTAGCTTCCTGAATAAACTCACTCACAACCACCGGATATTGTTTAGACACCTGAGTCGCCAGATTTAGGAAATGCTCCAGTTCGTTCTTATTGGATACCACATTCATAGCAGCACCAGACAATACGTAGCTTGGACGAATCAGAACAGGAAAATCAACCACATCGATAAACTGATGAATCGCTTCAATACTACTAAGTTCTGCCCAACGAGGTTGATCTACACCCAAATCATCAAGCATTGCCGAGAAGGTTTTTCTATTCTCTGCTCTATCAATACTTTCGGGTGATGTACCTAGAACCTTAACATCTGCATCGTGTAGACGCATAGCTAAGTTATTAGGGATTTGCCCACCCACTGAGACAATAACCCCCTTGGGCTGCTCTAAGTCGATAATATCAAGCACTCTTTCGAATGACAGTTCATCAAAGTATAAGCGGTCACAAACATCATAGTCTGTACTCACCGTTTCCGGATTATAATTGATCATGACAGAACGATAACCTTCTTTCTTAACACCGCTTAAAGCATTCACGCTGCACCAGTCGAATTCGACACTGGAACCAATACGATAAGCTCCAGAACCCAAAACGATAACTGACTTATTGTCATCCTCATAAACCAAGTCATCTTCACTACCACTATAGGTTAAATATAAGTAATTCGTTTGTGCAGGATATTCAGCTGCAAGTGTATCAATTTGCTTCACAACCGGAGTTATTCCGAGTTTTTTACGAACATTTCTAACCTGTAAAATCTCCGATTCCATATTGCCATCTTCTGGCTTTAGAACAAAGCGAGCAATCTGAAAATCAGAGAAACCATATACCTTAGATTTGCGGAAGAGATCAGTACCTAAAGAATTCAATTCATTAACTTTCTGAAGCTCCCATTTTAGCTTGCTAATATTCTCCAACTTACTTAAGAACCACTTATCAATGGCAGTTAGGTCATGGATTTGATTCACCGTATAGCCTTTTTCGAAGGCTTGAGCAATGGCAAATATCCTCATATCGGTAGGGTTAGCCAATTCCTTATCAACATCCTCAAACTTGGAATGAACATTACCCACAAAACCGTGCATCCCCTGCCCAATCATTCTCAAGCCTTTCTGAATGGCTTCCTCAAAGTTTCGACCAATAGCCATCACTTCTCCAACCGATTTCATACTCGAACCAATCTCCTTGGTTACGCCTTCGAACTTATTCAAGTCCCAACGTGGTATTTTACACACCACATAGTCGAGTGCTGGCTCGAAACAGGCCGTTGTGGTTTTGGTGACTGCATTTTTAAGGTCTTGAAGCGCATAACCCAAACCTAACTTAGCAGCCACAAAGGCTAATGGATATCCCGTAGCTTTTGAAGCAAGCGCAGAAGAACGAGATAAACGTGCATTCACCTCAATCACACGGTAATCCTCTGAATTTGGATCAAGCGCATACTGCACATTACACTCACCAACCACACCAAAGTGACGAATAATCTTTAGGGCAAGCGATCTTAGCTTGTGATATTCTGAATTGGTTAGCGTCTGTGATGGAGCAATTACAATACTTTCACCAGTATGAATTCCAAGTGGATCAAAATTCTCCATATTACAAACCGTAATACAGTTGTCATAAGCATCACGAACCACTTCATATTCTACCTCTTTCCATCCCTTCAAGGACTCTTCAACTAAAATTTGAGATGAATAGGACAAAGCATTTTCAGCTAAGACTCTTAGCTCATCCATATTGTTACAAAAACCTGAACCTTGACCACCCAAAGTAAAAGCTGCACGAACAATGATTGGGAAGCCCAATTTTCCAGCAGCATCCAAAGCATCATCGATTGAACCTACCGCCATACTCTTTGGTGTTTTCACATCAATCGAGCGAAGTTCCTGAGCAAATATCTCTCTATCTTCAGTTTTAATGATGGTCTCAATAGGTGTTCCTAAAACCTTCAGATTATATTTTTTAAGCGTTCCAGCATTGAAAAGCTCAATACCGCAATTCAAAGCCGTTTGTCCTCCAAAAGCCAATAGAATACCATCAGGCTTCTCTTTTAGAATCACTTGTTCTACAAAATAAGGCGTTATGGGTAGAAAATAGATTTCATCTGCAATACCCTTTGATGTTTGTACTGTTGCAATATTAGGATTAATCAATATCGTTTTGATACCTTCCTCTTTCATCGCTTTAAGAGCCTGTGAACCTGAATAGTCGAATTCACCTGCTTCACCAATCTTAAGCGCTCCAGAACCTAATACCAATACTTTCTTTATATTATGAGTCATGTTTTTTTGAGTTAATGTTAAGTCACTTTTCCTTTAATTTTTCTCCTTTACACTTCAACTTCTATACTTTATCCTTGTATGTTTCCATCATCGCAATGAAATCATCAAATAAGAATTCAGTGTCAGTTGGCCCACTTGAGGCTTCCGGGTGAAACTGAGAAGAGAAGAAGGGCTTCGTTTTGTGCTTAATTCCCTCACAGGTATTATCGTTGGCATTTTCAAATAAAACCTCCCAATCCGATGGTAATGTTGCCGTATCGATAGCATAACCATGATTCTGAGAGGTGATATAACAACGCTTGGTTCCTTTTAGAAGCACGGGTTGATTGTGAGATCGATGACCATATTTTAATTTGTAAGTATCAGCTCCTGCAGCTAAAGCCATCAGCTGTGTTCCAAGGCAAATACCCATTATCGGTTTATCCTGACTGATAGCTGTCTTTACATGCTCAATTGCCTTAACATTCTGTTTCGGGTCACCTGGTCCATTAGAAATAAACAGGCCATCGTAATCTTCTTTCGTAAAGTCAAAATCGTAAGGTACGCGTGTAACCGTCGTATCACGTTTCAAAAGGCAACGAATGATATTATTCTTCACACCACAGTCCAGTAGTAGAACCTTGTGTTTACCCTTACCATATGTCTTAATCTCGCTTGTACTGACTTCAGAAACCAGATGACGAGAATTAGGATCGATAAAAGGAACGTCCTGATCATCCACAACAATCTTTGCTTTCATACTTCCATTATTACGAAGCTTCTTGGTCAATGCACGCGTATCCACACCATAAATACCTGGAATTTGATGCTCTTTCATCCAATCGGATAAACTTAAACTCGCATTCCAGTGACTAAAATCCTCGGTATAATCCGATACTACAAAGCCAGATAGTTGAATCTTTTCCGATTCGAAATGACGAAATAAATCATCTTCTTTTCTATCTCCCGGCACGCCGTAATTTCCAATCAAAGGAAAGGTTGTTACCAAAATTTGTCCGCGATACGATGGATCACTCAAACTTTCAGGATAACCTGTCATAGCCGTATTAAAGACCATTTCTCCTGCCACAGACCCTTCATAACCAAAAGAAGTTCCATGATACTCGCTACCATCTTCTAGTATTAACTTTGCTTGTTTCAACATAAATTGTAATTATATAATGGTTGTTTATTATTCTTTATTCAATTGCCTTATAAGGTACTAACTTCTGCCTAATAAATTTTGATAGGCTTTATCGATCTTTTCGAAATTAAACGTCTGAATCGTTTTTTCCAGCTTTAACTTAATTTCTTCATTGCAGAGATTTCCAATACTACCCTCGTGCTGATGATTCAATTTTCCATTAAACTTAAACTCTCCAGATTCAACCAGAGCACCAACCTCTTTGTAGGCATCACGGAACGGAACGCCCTTAAGAACCAATTCATTTACCATCTCAACAGTGAAGAGATATTGATACCTTTCATCATCCAGCAAATCCTCATTAACCTTAACATTCGACAACATGGTTTTAGTCATCTCTAAACAGGAGATTAACTGATCGAATGCTGGCATAAAGAACTCTTTCGTGAGCTGATAATCTCTATGGTAACCCGAAGGCAAATTTGAACTTACAGCTTGTATTTGTGTTGGCAAAACCTGCAATGAATTCGCTTTCGCTCTCACCAATTCAAAAACATCGGGGTTCTTTTTGTGCGGCATAATGCTACTACCTGTTGTAAACTCGTCAGCAAAGCTGATGAAACTAAAGTTCTGTGAATTGTACAAGCATGCATCCATGGCCAGTTTCCCAATGGTATAGGCCATATTAGACAGAGCAGACACGACTGCAAATTCCATTTTCCCTCTACCCATCTGAGCGTAAACCACATTGTAGTTTAGGTTTTCAAAACCCAATAAATCTGTTGTCATCTGACGATTAAGAGGAAACGATGAACCATATCCTGCACCTGAACCCAGAGGATTCTGATCGACGATTTTAAAAGCAGCTTGTAGTAGTCTCAAATCATCACTTAATGCCTCCGCATATGCGCCGAACCACAAGCCAAATGAAGATGGCATGGCCACTTGCAAGTGCGTATAGCCTGGAATCAAAATATCCTTGTATTTCTCAGAATTCTCTATCAGGACATTAAAAAGCTCTTGTGTTTTATTGACAAGCTGCTCAATTTTATGACGTGTGAAAAGTTTCAAATCAAGCAAAACCTGATCATTTCTCGAACGACCTGAGTGAATCTTCTTACCCACATCACCTAAGGTCTGAGTCAGAAGAAATTCTACTTGTGAGTGCACATCTTCTATGCCCTCTTCAATCACAAAATGACCCGCTTCAATATCGACAAATATTTTCTGTAGCTCCTTCTCAACCAGATCAAGTTCTTCAGGTTCTAATAAATTAATACTTGCCAACATCTTACAATGCGCTAATGAACCCAGCACATCGAATGGAGCCAATTGCAAATCAAGCTCACGATCTTTCCCAACCGTGAAATCTTCAACATTCTGATTAACCTTCGTGCCTTTATCCCAAAGTTTCATCTGTTATAATTTTAAATTTTTGTCAGATGGAACTCGCCATTAGAAATCATACTTCTGTTTTAAAAAGTATTCTAAATGGCTCGTTTCATATCTC
>NZ_JBFFKR010000198.1:0-6406 GCF_041555295.1 Ancylomarina sp.
TAATGAGCTCTCCATATTTACCAAAACCTGACTTTAATTTAAAATAGCGACATGCTCGGCTCGAATACAAATACAAGTCACATAATCTTTCCCACTTGTCTCCATTTGCTTTCTCAGCTTGGCAATGTCTTTTTTCACAATAGTGACATCAGCCCCTGATTCTATTTTATTGTTAACCCACTCTTTATCCTTACATGGGGTATTGTCGATATGACAAAGCAAAGTTTTTTCCTTTTCCACCTTATCAATTTCAGCCTTCTCAATACGTGAAATTTCCACCACACCTTGCACGCTTACCACTTGTTTTTTCAAAGCAGAATCGTAGCTTTCGTTAGAGTCATTAGGTACGATTTTCACTATGGCTCCAGAAGGTGATTTGAGTTTCATCTTTTTGCCATCAACGCCACAAATATGAACAACAAGACCAATGAGTTCAACCTTTTTATTTTCGTATTGTTCAGCGTTCTCTATTAATTCGTCAAGCGAAATCTTTGTGTAAAGTTCTGCTGGTTGCTGTGCTATACTAGCAAAAGCAAATAATAAGAACAGACTGATTAGGGTAATCATTGTTCTCATAAACTTCTTTTTATAATTAATGTTTTATCTCGTATTTCATTTTGCCTAGAATTACTCAGCTCGTAGTTTTTTCCTTAGCAGCTATCGGCTAGACTATGAAGCGTTGGCTTGTGTTGCGCCTGCGGCAAGCCTATGCTTTATGAGCCATTGTTAACGGCTGGGTTTTATCTATATGTCACATTTATAAATTCTTCATTCAAATTTGACTTCAATATTTTCGAAATGTAGGTAAACAAATCACCCTCACTTGTCGGTTTAGAAACAATCATATCTATAGTTGGCTTATAAAAATCACTTTCAAGAAACTTATTGCTATTTCCTGATGGATATAAAAGAGCTAATCCATCTGGCTTTTTATAAGGATTTGCTTTAAAGCCTGTATTTAAAAGATATTTATATATGCATTCATTTAGGTAGTTTGTTCTAACTATGGCTTGCTTCGAATATTTAGAATCTAATATCCAATAAAGATTTATATTGTCAGTTACTTTTTTTATTTCTAGTATGTAATCGGGTTTGTAAAAACGAGCTTCTCCTTTTCCTTTCTTTCTTTTATCGATGCGAATTAGTTCATTGTGTGATTCATCTGATATTAAATGTTCATAGGACAATGTTACAGAATAAGACGGGTTAATAAATGAAGAAAAGTCTGTAAGTCCATCTTCTCTTGAACTATTTGATGCATAGTTAAAAGAACTTTCATTTAAAACTTCTTTAATTGCATCAGTTAAAATATGGAAGTTGTAAACCTCATAAAGCTGACTTAGCTTCGTAATATTTAACAATCGAAATTCTCCATCTAATACAAACTTATAGCTAAATAAGTTTTTTATAAGTTTGTATGCTTTCTTATAGTGAATCTTAGATGAAAAAACGGATGTTAATTGTGGCTTCTCAATTCTAACTGGTATATTCCTAAACACACGTTGGTATTTTGTAGTAAGCCTGTTACATCTTTTTTCAATAGTAACAGATTCTTGATACATTTGAAGAAAAGGTATTTTCCTTAAATCACTAAACTCAGCAAATTCTTTATTTTGTAATGTCTCTATGTTTACAATTGAAGCTATTCCCTTTTTAAGTTTCTGAATTTCTACCTTTAAATATTTTAAAGCACCAACTATTATTGTGTTTTCGTAGGTATTATAAGAATTCACCTTTTCTTCTGTACCTATTTTCTCAATGACTGCTGTTCGACGATTAATCTCAATACATGAATTAAGACTTGATGAAGCATTACTAAAGTTTAATGTGTCAAGGTTGTTAAATAACCAATCAATAGAATACTGTGTAATTTGAGAGTTTGAAAAATCCTCTTCTTTCTTAATGTTCTTGAGCTTAGTGTGTGGTTGATATTTAAAAGACTGAAGCATAGCTTCAAAAGTGTCGACAAAATAATTTGCAAATAATATATATTTTGAAGTACTATTGAGGTCAACACCCAATTTGTCAAACTTTATAGTTTTAGTGCTTTTTGAAAAAAAGTTCTTAAACAAGCTCTCTTCCTTACTCCATAAAAAAGTAAAGATATCCTCAATCTCATTTAGCTTAAACTTCTCAACCTTGATGTTAAATATGAATTCTTCATTATTCACTTTTAAGCAAGCATATCCAAAGTAATCAATGAAGAATTTCTTTTTAATAGTCCTTAATTTGTTATTTTGAGTAATTTCATAGTCCACCGTAGACAAAGGAATGTCTTCAATGAAAACGTTACTAGATACAATTTCATCAGATTCATATTCTAAAATATAATCATAACCTTCAACCACACTATAAACACCATCTGTTGGTGACACTTGCTTGCGATCGCCTTTTTTTATACTATAAACCTTGAGCATATGAAAATGTTAAAAAATAATTGTAAGTACCTTCAAAGAAACTATCATCTTCACCACTTTGTAGTATCCTATTCAAAATATCGGTTGAATATGAAAGATTATATTTTTCAAAAACTATCTGTAATCCTTCCAATTTTTCTTTTGATTTGTCTCCTTGAACATTAATTAAAGGTAAAATTCTTTGAGCAATACAATAATCAAGCGGTCTAGTATCTTCGACCATAACTTTAGTCGCAATAGTGAAGTACTTCTTTACTGCGATATCGATACGGGGGCTAATAAATATTTGAAGGTCTTTGAATTTCTTCTTAATCTCTGAATATATAGACATCAACTTGTCAACTTTCTCAGACTTTGTGGTAATTATCTTATCTTCTCGAAAATCTAACAGATTAAAATATTCAATGCTTTTAGCGTAAGCTAATTTAATATGCTCAATTTCTTCATTTACAAATTCGATATTGCTTTCAAATTGCAATTGTTGTGGTATTTGAATCATATTTACCCTATCAAGTATCCTCGGAGATAATGGTTCGGTTGTTTGGTCTGAATTTATTGTGGCAATAAACCGAATATTATTAGGGTAAAATATCTGTGTAGAATCGCCTAAATTTAATTTTAATAAAGAGTTTTCCCTTGCAATAGAATCAGTCGAATTATAAAAAGTAGACCAATAATGTTCCAGAGGACTGAGGTTTGCTTCGTCAAGAAGCACATATGCAAGTGGCAGGTCTTTAAAATCGCCATGTTGAGTTTCTGTATTAATCTGACTAAGCAATTCATACATTCCTGTTGATGAAGGATGAAATTTATTATTTAATGGATTTTGAAAACCTATTAAATCTTTCTGTGAAGTCCAACCTCTATGGACCGAAACTTCTGTACTTCGCTCAGATGGTGTTAATATTTTAATTAACATTCTAGAAAGACTTGTTTTCCCTGTTCCTGGTAAACCAGCAAATACTGTCAATGTATTTTGGTGTATTGAAATAAGTAAATTATCTACAAAATGAGTATCATACTTTCTGCCTAGTTTTGTCAGCTTATCAAGCACCAGTGTTCTAAAACTCAGATAGTCATTATGGTTTGGATTGTCACAATAGGTTTTTGGTTGGTAACTTGGTTTCTCTTGTTGGTCGTAATCTACTAAGTCTCTGCCACTCAGAAAGTCAAAATACTTTTTCTCTCTAACAAGTTTAATTAGAGTTTTTTGACTATCTTCTTGAACTTCTAGATTATCTTTTCTAAGACTATCAATAGATTCATTCAATGTGCTTTTCTGATTTTCTTTATCTTTTAAGTCCTTTTCCCTTACTCTTATCTCAGCTTCAATATCTTCTAGTTTTTTTGTTGCTTCAAAAGATTTCACCTCATTTTCAAGAGTGTTTTTTTGTTCTTTTAGCTTATTGATTTCTTCCTCTAATTCTGAATTTACGTTTTTTAGGGCTTCGTCTTTTGTTCTTACTTTGTTATCAATCTGTTCTTCAAGTTTTTCTAGGCTATCTTTAGATTCTTCTATATCAATACCAATTTGCTCTATTGTATCCTGAAGTTTTCTTTTGTCTTCTTCTAAGTTGAATTTATTAGTTGTTAAAACTTCAATATCTTTCTTTATTTGACCAACTTGAGGAAGAAACTCTAATAGTTTATAATCAGATGCTAGAGTAGTTTCTGTTTTTTCAAGTATACTTTTTATTCTATCGTTGTTCTCAACATATTCTTTAATAGAGTTTACTTCTGTTGCCTCTTTGATATGATTTAGCACAGAATTGATTTCATTGATGTCAAAATCAGCTTTGTTCAATTTTTCCTTAAATTCTTCCAAGATTTCCTTGTCAGAAAGAAAGTTCTTTTCTGAAATTAAATTTAGGGTGTTTGTGCTAGGTACAATTAGTTTCCTTTGAATGTCATTAACGGTCGTTGAGTAGTAAGAATTTTCTTTGTTTTCATATTCCCCGAATATCTTCCAGTTGTGCTTTTCTACTATAAAATAACCTTCAGTATCTTTTCGTAAAGCTTTAAAAGGACCTATTAATTTTGATTCTGTTTCAACGAAAAACGCTGTTGATTTTTCAATGTATAATTCTGTAATTAATGAGTGAAGGGCATCTTCATTTATCTTTACTCTTCCTTTTGACTCATCAATCTCGCCATTAAATACTTCAAGTACTTCATTGTTTTCTATTGGGTTTATATTAGTTCTAAATGTCCAGCATTTAGGCTTATTCGAACCGTCGAACCAATTATCATCTGCTTTTATATCACCTTGTGATATTTTCACCACTTCAAGTAATGAAAACCCATAAGTTTCAGAATCTAAATTTCTTGGTATTGAAGTATGTATTTTTGACATAGCATAAGTGTCAATGCCAAAGACTTTTCCTTCATCATAGTAGAAGAGTGGTATTAAATTTCTATCAGGAAACTCTTCATCTTTTACTGCAACAATAAATTTAGAATTGCTAAACTTATGGTACTCACTGCCTATATAACTGAATGAGTCTTGTGTTGTGTTTAAATCGTCTAATTTCATAAATTTTGTTTTTTATAGCAAAATACTCTTTTAACCTTGCCGTTAACAAGTGGATGAAGTGCCATGCATTTTATCCCACTTATCTGTTTGTTTTTATAAGCTACTACTATTCTTCAGCTTAGCGTCTATCATTATACCTATAGGGCTTTTGGTTTTTGCAAGAGATATTTTCATTTTCGTCACAAAACCTGAGAAAAGAACTCTTTTTATGAGCCAAATTCTCTCTTAGTCCAATAGTACGACTCTAAAATTAATTATTCCTGACGAACACCTACTCTTATTTTGTAAAATAAACCTTTAGAATCCTTCCAAATAATTATCAACATAAAAAGAGATGAAACAGTTGGTCTATTGGGAGATTGCCACGTCCTCATTCTTCGTCCTCGCAAAGACAGGTTTATTGAGTGTAAGGCTATTTCATCGCTGTACTAGGCAAATAAAAAAAGCCAACAAAATCTCTTCTGTTGGCTTTTCACTTTTTAGTTGTAAGTAGAGTGGTCAGGCTTAAGCTTCGACCAGCTCTTGGGCCTCAATCTCGATTAATGTAAACACAATATCGAGTTGCAAGGTTTCATCAGGCACAATCAGCACCCTGCGTGCTTCCACCTGATAGGCTTTGCGCGTAAAAACCAAGTTATGTTGACCCGGCGGCAAGTTCTGGATAAAGTAGCCCCCTTTATCACCACCTTTCGATATGGCTTTTTGTCCGTCGATAGAAACACGAACCAAACGAACAGGTTCTCCTGCCTCATTGGTGAAATGCCCCGTTATGGCACGCTTCCGCTGAGGTATAGCATCGAGCTCTATAGCATTAACAAAAGAGATATAGAGTTCTAGGTTACTCTTCTGATACTTGCTACGCATATAGCCTTTAAGCGAATCGTCGAGTATGCCCTTGTATTCATTCAGAGAGCTGTCAATCTTAGCTGTAATTTCTCTGTGAATAATTCTGTACTCCTTGGGTACATCAAGCAGTTTAGAAGCTATATCGAGTTCAGCAATTAGCTTTTGCTTTAACTCATCCGCAACACCCGCAGCAGTGGTTTGTTCAGGATTATCATCCATCACATCAATAAGCTTGCGTATGTGAATTAAGGCTTCTTCCTCGCGAGCATGAGTCAACTGAGTTTTCTTACAGTTTTCAATTTTCACGAAGGGATCGAAATTTTGGAAATAACCATAACTGCTCATAAAATCAGCACAATCCACACTGGTATCAATTACTGTGCTCATGGCTTTATTCTTCTGATCAGTCAGGGTTTTCCCCGAGCGGTCTTGTTTGGCCGAAAGTGCCAAAACATTGTCATAAATTACCTGTACCCTATCGAACATTGGGGTAGCAAGTGGATCTAAATCCAGGATCTCTTTATATGTCTGCTTAAACTGCAACATATTTTGCGCCTGGCGTAAGATACGTTCTTGGTTTACATTCATAATTAAATGTTTGAGTTAATGA
>NZ_JBFFKR010000199.1:0-6317 GCF_041555295.1 Ancylomarina sp.
ACGTACTGAAAGTGAGATGATTCGTGAATTGGCAAATGACGAGGCAGCCTATCGTTCGTTGACTGCTTCCTGGTTTGAACATTCCCAGTTACTAGAATTGATTAAGAAATTATCGGAGCAAAATATTAAGCTTATTATTTCGACGGATCATGGCGCTATTCGAGTACAGAATTCTATAAAAGTGGTTGGTGATAGACAGACCAATACCAATTTAAGATATAAGCAGGGTAAAAACCTGAACTACAATCCCAAGCAAGTTTTTGAAGTTACTAAACCCTCAGAGGCTCATTTACCACAGATGAATATGAGTTCTTCCTACATTTTTGCCACAGGAGAGGATTTCCTGGCTTATCCCAATAACTATAATTATTACAGTTCTTATTATAAAAATACATTTCAGCATGGAGGCATTTCAATAGAAGAAATGTTAATTCCTTTAATAACTTTGAGCCCGAGAAAAAAGTAAAAGCTTTTTTTCTGAGATTGTATCATGATTAGTATAAGTAAAATGACTGAATTAAGAATTGAGAATTTAACAGAGATCAATTCGGTAGCGAAACAGTTTATCGAATTGGTGGGAGAACGCCGTGTATTTGCTATGTATGGAGCTATGGGAGTTGGAAAAACGACCTTTGTAAAAGCTGTTTGCGAAGAATTAGGTGTAGAGGACACAATTAATAGTCCAACTTTTGCTATTGTAAACGAATACCATACACCGAAAGATAAGATTGTTTATCATTTCGATTTTTATAGAATAGAAGATGTTCAAGAGGCTTATGATTTTGGCTATGAAGACTATTTTTATAGTAAAGCGATGTGTTTTATAGAATGGCCAGAGCGTATAGAATCTATCTTACCTACTGATGTTATCAATTTAAATTTCTCTGAAGAAGAAGATGGAAGTCGAATAATTCAGGTCGAAATGAATTAAATATTCCTTCATTCTAATTCAATCTTCTGTCTTATAATTATCAAAATCGGTTAAACTTTAAAAAAAACTGTAACTTGTATTTCTAAAGAAGACATTAACGGCATAAATACGATTATGGCAAACCTAAGTGATACTCCTAAGAATTTCCCTGTTGGCTATGAGTTTTATCATCCAAAGGAAAGGCTATTAGAAATAGAGAAGAGTAAAAAAAGACTGGTAATAGGTCTTCCTCGCGAGGATTATAGAGGTGAAAATAGAATTTGTTTAACACCACTCACTGTTGAGATGTTGGTGAATAACGGGCATGAAATCTTTATTGAAGAAGGAGCTGGACTAGCGTCAAACTATTCTGACAGAGACTATAGTGATAATGGCGCTATGATCGTTAAAACAAAAGCGGAGATATATCAATGTGATGTTATTTTACAAATCTCCCCTCTATCATCTGAAGAGATTGATATGCTTAAGGGGAATCAGATTATTATGTCGGCACTTCAGGTACATTGCCAGTGTACTGAAGATATCCGAAAATTAATGGAGAAAAAAGTCACCGCAATTGCTTTTGAGTATCTGAAAGATATAGATAACCATTTTCCTGTTGTTCGCTCTATGAGTGAGATTGCTGGGGTATCAGCCATTATGATTGCTGGTGAATATTTGAGCAAAGGTAAAGGTGGCAAAGGTGTTCTTTTAGGTGGTGTTACTGGCGTTTCTCCAACCGAGGTTATTATACTTGGAGCAGGTACAGTAGCAGAATATGCAGGAAGAGCTGCTATGGGGCTTGGAGCTAGTATTAAAGTCTTTGATAAGTCGATGTATCGCTTACGTCGTTTGGAAGACCATTTAGGACAGCGCATACACACATCCACATTCCACCCTTATGTTTTAGCTAAAGCTCTAAAGTCTGCCGATGTTGTTATTGGTGCTCTTCGTTACGAGGGAAATCACCCCGTAACACTTGTTACCGAGGATATGGTTAAGGAAATGAAAGACGGTTCTGTTATTATTGACCTGAGTATTGATCAAGGGGGCTGTTTTGAGACTTCGGAGATGACAACACATGAGAATCCCGTTTTTCGAAAGCATGGTGTCATTCATTATTGTGTGCCTAACCTAGCTTCTCATGTCAGTAGAACGGCATCATTAGCAATGAGCAATATTTGCGCGCCCTTATTATTGCATATAGCCAATAATGGAGGCTTACATCAATTCTTAAAAACGGATATGGGCTTGCGAAATGGGACTTATATCTATAGGGGTATTTTAACCAATCAGCGTTTAGGAGATTGCGTTGGTATATTGGCTAAAGATATTAACCTGTTTTTTGCTTCTATGTAATTCAGAATACAAAATTGGATTTTGTTTTTCATATGTAAAGCAATTTGAACGATAATCCCGTTTGTTTGAAACATATAATTTTATAATTTATTTGTAGTTGAGGGCTTGCTTTTTTTAGAGTAAGCTTTTTTTGTGCTGAGACATAGGTCTTTCTGTAAGTGTATGTCTAAATCATAAGGGGATTCTTATTGAATGTTAAGTTTTGTTTCTCAATAGTTTTGTCTTATTTTGCCATTATAAATAAGCTAATACTATGTCAAAAACTCTACTCGTCCTATTTTTTATATTGAATTCTTTTATATCGGGTTTAAATGCTCAAAACCAGATAGAGAAATCAGACTTAAACAAACAAGATCAAATTGTCACTAATCTAATTGAATCTTCAGTTAGTTATAGAGGTACGGATAAGAAGTTAAGTGTAGAAATTTGTGAGAAGGCAATTAAGCTAGCAGAAAAAGAACAAGCTGATTCTTTATTGGCTCTTGCATTAAAAACACAGGGGATTAACTACTATCTATTGAGTGATGATGATTCCAGCAAGCTTTATTATGAAAAAGCTGTGTCTAAGTTTAATGAAATTGGGAACTTGATTCAAGCAGGTAAAGTTTTGGGAAATATTGGTCTTATTTACAAGAGAAGAGGTGAGTATACAAAGGCTTTAGAGTATTATTTAAAAGAGATTGAGATTTTTTCAGAAATCAATCACACAGTTGGCCTTTCATCCATTTACATAAATATGGGTAGTTTGGCTAATACAATGGGAAATACATCCAGAGCAGGTGAATATTTTAACTCAGCTCTTAAGCTAGCAGAGAAAGAGAATAATATAGCCGATCAAATTAGCGCTCTTAATAATTTAGGTGCGATATATGAAAGTCAGGATAAATTCCACGAAGCATTAGACGCATATGAGAAATCTTTGAAAATTGTTCTTAACTCAGGGAATAGTAAAATGGAGAGTACGCTCTATTTGAATATAGGTCTTATACATCGCAGAGCCAAGGCGTATGATCAAGCGGAATCATATTTAAAGAAGAGTTTTGATATACGTAAGCTAAGAGGAAACCATGAGGAACTTCTAGGCGTATATAACGAGATGTTTGAGGTGGCTTTGGCCAAAGAAGAATATATTAAAGCCAGACGCTTAATAGGCTCAATGCAGGATTTGGCTGAGATGAATGGTGATTACGAATGGTTGGGAGATGTTTATCAGGGCTACTATAACTTCTATAGTGCTATTCATAACTATAAGCTAGCTCTAGAGTCATATGAAAAATTTAGAACCATTGGGGATTCTATAAATGATGCTTTAAATAAAGAGCGTTATAATGAATTGATGGTTAAGTATGATGTGGGCCAAACCAAGCAAGAAATGGTTTTAATGGCACAAGAGACTCGAATTCAAGGCTTGGAGCTTGATAAGAAGAATGCCTGGTTGGTAGCCATGCTTGTCATTATGCTATTGGGTGTTATTGCAATAGTGGTTTCTTTCAGAATTAATAAACTAAAAGCTGAGCAGAAGTTTATGAATTTAGATCAGAAAGTTTTACTCTCACAAATGAATCCTCATTTCTTATTTAATGCTCTAACAGCGGTTCAGAGTTTGGTTCTCGATAATGAGAGTGATAAGGCTAGTCTATATTTATCCGATTTGGGAACTCTTGTTCGCAACATACTCGAAGACTCTCGAAAAGAAAAGATAAGTCTTAGTCAGGAATTGATTACGCTTGAAAAATATATTGATCTGCAGAAATTGCGTTTCAATTTTCCTATTGAATTCCGATTTGACATTGAAGAAAATATCGATTTGGATGAATTGAGTATTCCCCCTATGTTAACTCAGCCTTTTATTGAAAATGCTCTTGTTCATGCAAATTTACAGCAGGTTGAAAAACCTGAGGTTCTTATAAAAATTGAACTTTTAGATCCCAATTTTGTAGCGTTTAGTATTCAAGACAATGGTATTGGGATTGAAGAAGGGAAGAAGCAGTCTTTAATGAAAGAGAATAAATCTTTGGCTATGCAAATTGCCCGAGATCGTATTCAAATCTACAATTACAAGTCGAAATTTCAGATGAAGCTGGAAATTATCGATTTGAAATATGTAGATCAAAACAAGCAAGGAACTCTCGCTCGTTTTACGATTCCAACCCAAGCTTAAACCAATAATAAACATGCGTAAATTATTTATTCTTAGTCTCGGGATCCTGCTTTTCAGCTTAAATCTGGAAGGGAGTATATTTTCGATTGATAACATACCTGCTAGATCTAAACATTACGAGCAATTATCGGATTCCATTCAGAAGATGAAAAGCTTGAGATCAAGTTCACCTTCTGAATCTCTTAAATTTGGGGAAAGAATAATTAAACTGACCCGTGAATCTGGAGATCCTTCATTGATTGGTTTAGCTGAAAAAACACAAGGTTTAAGTTACTATTATCAAGGCGTTTTCGATTCTGCCCTTTATCATTACAATAAAGCGATACCTGCTTTTAAAAAAGCAAAACAAAAGCTTGATGTGGGTAAGATCTTTAATAATATAGCTATTATTTACAGGCGGACGAGTAAATCGGAGTTGGCTTTGGAAAATTATCTTGTGGCCAAAAATATTTACGAAGAGGTTGGTTATACCAAGGGCATTGCTAGTATTTATCTAAATGTTGGAGGCGTTTATCTCAGTTTTAAAAACTTTGAAGAGACTGAACGTTACTTTTTAATGGCTCTTTCTTTATTTAAGGATCTCAATCATGGCCCTAGACTCGCAAAAGTTAATATGAATCTTGGTGTTTTATATGTGGAACAAGGTCAATATGATAAGGCGTTTAAATATCTGAATCAAGCTTATGTTTTGAGTGAGGAGTATGAGGTAGACATCAGAGATAAAGGTGATATTCTTTTAAACTTAGGAGAACTAGCCTACTATAATGAGGACTATCAAAAAGCATTAGATTATTACAAGCAAAGTGAAGGTATTCGGATTAAGATTAATGATTATTGGGGCTTGCCTAAAAATTATATATACACTGCTCAATGTCTCACAAAAATAGAAAGGTATGATGAGGCACTTATAGAGCTCAGAAAATCAGAAGAGATTTGTTTGAAGTATAAGTTGAGAGAGGATTTGCAGAAGACATACGCACAACAATCTATCATTTTCGAAAAAACAAAAAACTTTGAGAGGTCCTTAGCGTATTACCAGAAGCAACAAATCTTAAAAGATTCCTTAATTCAAGAGAATGATTCAGAGCGACTCAATGAGCTGGAGTTTACTCATTTTATAGATTTAAAAGAAAAGGAACTCGCCATTAAAGATCTTGCTTTGAGTAGAAAGAATATTTTGCTCTTGTCTTTGATCTGTTTTATTATTCTTGCTACAGCTTTCGTGCTTTTTTACCTGAGATCGAGATCGTATCGAAATAAGATTCAGACCCTTTCTTTAGAGCAAAAAATACGATTGAGTCAAATGAACCCACATTTTCTTTTCAATTCTTTAACCGTTATTCAGGATTTTATTCTTGGTAATGAGAATGATAAGGCTTTTCGTTATTTGTCAAAATTGTCAGGCTTGGTTAGAGGTGTTTTGGAGCATTCGACCCATGAGTATATTTCGGTACGAGAGGAGTTGGATATTTTAGCTGCTTATGTTGAGCTACAAAATCTGAGGTTTGATAATGGTATTTCTTATCGATTCGATATTGACTCGGATATTGATTTGGATGAAATTAAGATACCCCCAATGTTGGCGCAACCTATTATTGAGAATGCTTTGATTCATGGCGAATTGAGAAGTAATCCTGATGCTGAAATTAAGATTTGTTTGCTCAAGAATAAAGAGAGTAATAGCATTGACTTTACGGTTGAAGATAATGGTATTGGTATATTGAAGGCACAGAATCAAAATAATGTTCATAAATCAATGGCTACAGAAATATTGAACGACAGAGTTAGGATTTATAATTACTATTCTAAAAATGACTTAAGTATCGTTGTGACTGATCTTAAAACATTGAACAAAGATTTACATGGAACGAGAGTTTGTTTCAGCAT
>NZ_JBFFKR010000200.1:0-6231 GCF_041555295.1 Ancylomarina sp.
ACGGTGTGCTTTCTTAACTTGAAGTTTTACATCAGCCTCAATCGCTACTAATTCCTCCTCAGTAAAACGCTTGTAACGAATTAACAGACGACGGAATTTAGCCAATGGATCGTATTTCTCAACATAGCTCAATTCAGCATTATCACGGTACAATTCATGTTTATCTGAATTTGAGTGAGATCCCATTCGAACACAATTCGCTTGAACGATAGCTGGCATATGGTTTCCCGTTGCGTAAGCTTTCGCCTCAGCCATCGTATTCATAGAATCAAATACATCTTTACCATTACAATGGAAAATCTTCAGGTATTTTAGTCCTTTAAAGTTATCAGCAACCTTACGATTCGCAGTTTGATCCTTTTTAGGAACAGAAATACCATAACCATTATCCTGAAATACAAAGATTACGGGTAATTGTTCTTTTGATGCACCATTAATAGCCTCGTAAACGTAACCTTCAGAAACTGAAGATTCGCCTTGAGAACTAATGGCAACACCTTTACCTTTATAATGCTTCAATGCTCGAGCAATACCAACTGCATGCAAAGTATGATTACCAGTACATGAAGATACATTGTGAACATTCCATTCGGGTTTTGCAAAGTGATTCGACATATGTCGACCACCACCAGCAACATCATTGTCCTTAGAAATACCATTAAAAATAACCTCTTCAGCTGTCAGTCCTGCTGATAATGAAGTCAACATATCACGATAGTAAGGAAATAAATGGTCTGTTTTTCTATCGAAAGTTTGTCCAATAGCCAGCTGAATACCATCGTGACCTGCATAAGGGGCATGGTAAGACCAGCCAATAGCTTGTTTCAAATAATTTGGGGCTTTCTCATCAAGAGCTCTACCTAGAGTCATTAAATTAAACCACTCAGCTAGCAGCTTTTTAGGTGTCTCTGTTATGCTATGTTTTTTCTTAATTGTCATTTTAATAGTCATTAATGAATTAGTAATCTGTCCTTAAATGATTCTATAATCAAAAGCAATTAGACGCTTCTGCTTATATCAAACTCCTCAAGGTAATCGGCAATCTTTCTAAGGAAAGCGCCACCCAAAGCCCCATCAACCACACGGTGGTCATAGGATAGTGATAAGAACATTTTCTGACGTGGAACAATAATATCACCAAATGCTGTTTCTAATACGGCAGGTTTCTTTTCGATAGTTCCCACTGCAAGAATTGCGACTTGAGGTTGGTTAATAATTGGTGTTCCCATTACATTTTTAAACGATCCAAAATTCGAAATGGTGAATGTACCACCTTGAATATCGTCTGCATCCAACTTATTGTTTCTAGCCTTATCAGCCAAAGTATTCATACCAACAGTTATACCTAGAAGGTTTTTCTGATCAGCATTCTTAATTACAGGTACAATAAGGTTTCCTGAAGGCAGAGCAACAGCTACACCTATATTTATATCTTTCTTCACAATAATCTTATAATCATCAACCGATGAATTGATCATTGGGAAATCACGTAAAGCTTTTGAAACGGCTTCGATGATAATTGGCATAAAAGTGATCTTCGTTTTCTCTTTAGCGAAGAACTCATCTTTAATCTTATTTCTCCAATTCACCATATCGGTTACATCAGCCTCAACCATTGCAGTAACGTGAGGTGAAGTTTGCTTCGACATCACCATATGATCAGCAATAATTCGACGCATACGATCCATTTCAATAATCTGGTCGTTCGCACCAACTGACATAGATACTTTTGGCTTTTGAGTGCTTGCTACAGCTTTTTCAACTTTGGGCGCACTAACTGGTGTTGGTTGCACTTGTGAAGAAGTTCCTCTCTCAGCTACAAACTTCAAAACATCTTCTTTTTGAACCCGGCCATCTTTACCATGTCCCACAATAGCATCTAACTCTGCTTGTGAAATATTTTCTTTTTCAGCGATAGCCTTAACCAAAGGTGAATAAAAACGATCCGAATCCGATTTGATCTCGACAGCTTCATTCACAATGATTTCTTCAACAACTTTAACAGGTGCTTCTTCTTTAACTTGAGACACGGGTTCAGCATCCGCAGCATCCTCGCTCATATCAATAATGGCAACGACCTCGCCCACAGGAACCACATCGTCCTCTTTGAAGCGAATCTCAATAACTTTACCAGATACAGGAGAAGGAATTTCAGAGTCCACCTTATCGGTTGCTATCTCAAAAAGCATATCATCCTCTTCGATGACATCATTAAGATTTACAAACATTTTGGTGATGGTTGCCTCCTGAACACTCTCTCCCAACTTGGGCATTAGAATTTCAAAACTTGACATATATTCTTTGATTATTAGTTAGAATCGTTATAAATAATAAAACAAATATATTATTTATTTTTATTTAGACTGCTTTAAATTTAAGTTTTATGCAATCTCCAGATAACAAAAATCAAATCATTGTTAATTATCAATGACTTACAGATTCATTTTTTACAAGTTAGCGAATATTTATTAGCGAAAAAAGGCGTGATTATCAGACTCTAAAGGCTATTTTAAAAATATATGCTCAAATAATTAGTGAAGTCTATTATTCAAATTATTTTTGCAGTGAAATAAAACGAAGCATCATGAAAGATTTTAATTATACTCTGGAGATATCAGCTAATCAAGAAGAAGTATTTAATGCGCTGACAAATTCTTTCCAAATTGAATTATGGACGGGTTATCCTGCTACTATGGACGATCAAGTTGGGACTGTTTTCGCCTTATGGGAAGGTGATATTTCAGGATGTAATATTCAGGTTGTAAAAGATTACAAATTGGTGCAAGAATGGTTTTTCGGTGAAACAGAAAACCCATCAATAGTGAGTTTTACTCTTAAAAAAGCAGGAAAGAATACATTGATAGAGTTGACACATACCAATATTCCTGATGAAGCCTATGAGGAAATTGTCGAAGGTTGGAAGGATTATTATCTTGGGTCAATGCAAAACTTTCTTGAATTCTCTTAAAGGTCTAAAATAAAAAATACTGAAGCCGCAATCTTATGGACTGCGGCTTTTTCATTATATCTATTTAAGGTCTTTATTTTAATTGCTCTGAAAAATCACGAACAAGTTTAAAAAGACCTTCAAATTGCGTCAATTTTAATTCTCCGTAAGTATCGGTTGTTTCATGATAATCTTCATTATCTCCCTCTGAGTAGAAAAAAATAGACTTGACTTCTTTTTTATAAAAGCTGTAGTGATCCGAAGATGGATCTGGTAAATGAAAAACGAGATTCTCCACATAGGAGTGCTCATCATTAAGTTTCGTGTAAAGAGCAACTTCTTTGGGATACACACTCCCATTATATATGGAAACGCCTTCACTTCCTGTTCCAATCATATCAAAATTGATCACTAACTTAGTCTTTTCAAGAGGAAACAAGGGGTGCTCAACATAGTGCTGTGACCCTAATAAACCAGCTTCTTCTCCACTAAACAAAAGGAATACCTGTGTGTAATGTGGTTTCTTTTTAGCTTTCTTATAATGCTTAGCCAAATTCAGAACCATAGCCACACCACTCCCATTATCGTTAGCTCCCGGATATATTTTAGATCCCATCATACCTAAATGATCATAGTGAGCACAATAAATAAGACAGCTATCCGTCTGGCCTTGAATGTAGCCCATTAGATTTTGAGTTTTATAATTCTCGATAAATTGGTTCTTTATTTTAACGGTAATTTTACTTGTTGTCGTATCAAGCTTCGAACTTTTTACAATTAAAGTTGGGAAATCCTTTAAGAAAGTTCTAGCTGAATATTTTAATTTATTCTTCCTCAACAGAACGCCTTTTGCTCCAAAGAGATTAGTAGAAACAAGATCTGATGCAAAATTATAAAGCTGTTTATTATTTAAGCCCACCGAATCGATAGCCAAAAATGTTTGAGATAAATCCTTTTTAAGAAATTCCTTCCTGATTTTACTCTTCGTTAGAATTTCTGTATTCAACCAAAGCACATCAAAAGTTCCTTCGCAGGATGGTGAATCTGGATAGACAATAAAATCCTTAGCAGATTCAAGCTGCTTATCTCCCAACTTTAATATTGGATCTTCAGGGAAAGTATTTATCGGTGTTGTATATAGCTGATAAAAATTCGGCGAAAATCCATCCAATTTTAGTTTTCTCATCTCAGCTGATAAATAAACAGCAGCTATACTATCCCCCTTATTAATATATCCACGTCCAAAATAATCATCAGAACTTAGATCTTTAATCACTTTTCGTGCATAATTCATATCCTGTGCCCATAAACTTGAGGCAAATAAAGTCAGTGCTAGGATTAAGACAAGTCTTTTGTAATTCATATTATCATTTTTTTAAGTCGGTCAATGTCCGCTAAAGTAAGTTTTCGATTTGAATATGCCTTGAATTCTCATGATGCTGTATAAATAGAAACACTAAAAACTTTAATTATCGAAAAAAAGACAAGCTTATTCCATCAATTATAGCTGAAATAAGCCCCATCAATTAAGGAAAGAGAGATAATTTCATTTTTTTCAAAAAAAAGTTCTAAAAATAGTCTCTAGGGAATCAAACACTTACATAAAATTGATTCTTTTTTCTTAAAAAAACATTTTCAAGAGACTTGTATATTTGGGGAAAGCATCTATATTTGCATCGCAATAGGGAGATAACGATCACCCAATAAACATTGCACTGGGGAAGATACCAAAGTGGCCAACTGGGGCGGACTGTAACTCCGCTGACTTCGTCTTCGTAGGTTCGAATCCTGCTCTTCCCACAACATTCTGAAGCAACAAAATTCATTCGATAACGATCGATGAATTGCTAAAGATCTGCGGGAATAGCTCAGTTGATAGAGCATCAGCCTTCCAAGCTGAGGGTCGCGAGTTTGAGTCTCGTTTCCCGCTCAATTTTATTGTAAATATATTGGGGAGATACCAAAGTGGCCAACTGGGGCGGACTGTAACTCCGCTGACTTCGTCTTCGTAGGTTCGAATCCTGCTCTCCCCACTATTATATTTTCCTGCGGGAATAGCTCAGTTGATAGAGCATCAGCCTTCCAAGCTGAGGGTCGCGAGTTTGAGTCTCGTTTCCCGCTCAATTAAGGAGAGATGGCAGAGTGGTCGAATGCGGTAGTCTTGAAAACTATTGTGCGGCAACGTACCGGGGGTTCGAATCCCTCTCTCTCCGCTTTAAAGCCTCAAAGTTGCAAAACTTTGAGGCTTTTTTTATACCCTCATTTATCATGAATAAGTCCCAATATATCCCTTAGGTTTACATAGCCAAAGTTGATTGATTTCTGAATTTGTTTTACCAATCGCGGACTATTAAATTTGGGAGTGGTTATAATACTATTAAATTCAATATTTTCATTGGGCAAACTAGTGTAAGTCTTCAGACTAAATTCCATATCTTTAGTAGAGAAAAAAATCTACCAACTCCAAATATGCCTTTTCGCCACCTCATAACAATTTGTTTACTTTTTTTTCTGGGGACAATGAGTGGTCTTGCCCAGAATGATCTTATTGTCCGAAAAATCACCTTCTCGGGGAATGATTCTCTATCACAGGAATCTCTTCTTAAACAGATGAATACCAGACCACCCTCTTTTAGTAAAAAACTCAGCTTTTGGAATAAAAGAATTCGCTTTTCCAGCTTCACTTTTGAAGAAGATATCCTGAAACTAAAAAAATATTACCAGAAGAATGGATTCCTTAAACCTGTTATTACCTATCAACTGGAACCAGCTACGAATGGCAAAAAACTCGATATAGCAATAAAAATAAAAGAAGGGAGTGCTGTTCTTACCGGGAAGGTTATTTTGAACTTACCCAACAACGTTAATGGTCAACCCAGTTTAGATTCCCTAAGAAAGTTGGTCCAACTAGAAACAAAACATCGCTTCAGGGATGAGGATGTTATTGCCACAGAAAAAATGATTTACGATAATTTTAGCAGTAAAGGCTATCCCTATATTCGCGTTACCACCGACATTACTTTGTCCCTCGATAAGCTTTCTGCCGAAGTGGCCTATGGAATTATACCGGGACAAAAATCATATATCGGAACTATAGATTTAGAGGGAGATTCGTTGATTTCTCGTTCCTATATCAATAAAAATATTAAGCTAAAAGAGAATGAAATTTTTACGCAAACGCAACTAGAGCAAACACAGGAGAAACTATTTGACCTGGGCCTTTTCCAATATGTAATAATAAGAGCTAATATGGATGGTGTGGAGAATGACAGAATACCCATTCA
>NZ_JBFFKR010000201.1:0-6217 GCF_041555295.1 Ancylomarina sp.
TGATGTTTTTCTAGTAAATCATTGATTTCTCCTGAGGAGTAGAAATTCAAATTAGATTCCTGACGAGCGTAATTGAAAGAAATGCCTGATAGAATTTGTTCCGATTGACTGATAAAGTAGTTTCCCGCTTCCTTAATTTGTCCATGAGCATTTAGTAGCAGCCCCTTATCGAAATGTGTAATTTGCTCAGGAATTAAATCAATGGCCAATGCCTTATTTTCTATATGAAATACCGCTTTTTCACGATTTTGTTTTAAACTGTTTGCAATAGCGTATTCATTTGAGTTTAACTTATAATAGAGTGGTGAGTGGCTTTTATTATTCATTGCAATATTGATTAAACTCGGCACAAAGAGAGGGTGTTTAATGGCATTGGTCCATTTGGGATCGAACTTAAAACTTGAAATATAGAGCTTGCCTAGGCCTATATTAGTTTGAGAAAATAGGATTTCTCCTGATTTGCTTTTCCAAAGTGGAATACTGATTTGCCCTTTCGGTTCGCTCAATTTAAAATGGCGATAGATTTGAGGTAAGCGCGCATCTTCCTTTAGTTTCTCAAACACCTGTTTATAGATCTCAGCATTAAGTTCTATACTAGCAACAGTTTTCGTAAGACTATCAAGTTGCAAAAACTGGGCTGAACCTAATTCGCTCAAAAGCTCGTTATTTGAGTCATTATTTTGATCTTCAGGTAGAATTAGTATTTGACCACCTTGATTCAAATAATGTGAGATTTTTTGCATGAAACCACTTTGCATACCCGAAAGCTGGTTCAAGATAATAAGCTTGGTTTTACTCAGATCTTCCTGGTGAAATTGTGATTTGTTAATGTTTCTAAGTGTAAAATATTGCTCATCAGAGAACAGTTGACAGATGTAGCGGTTCTCTTTTTCCTGATTGATGCTTATGATTTCAGCACTTTTCTCAATTTTGTAAGAGAAGTAAAGCCTGTTGTCGTAGGTAATTGGGTAATCACTTATTTCAATTTTTCCAGAGTAAATTCCTGGTTTGTGGTTTATGTATCTCAGGCTTAGTTCTTTATTTTCTCTAGCCTCAATATCGAAATTTGAAATAGATTTTAAGCTATCGTTGATATACAGTTTTATTGGGATTTTGCGGAACGCCTTATTAGATGAATTGTAGATTCGAATTTTAAGTTCTTCGTTTTGATTCACTTTATGTGCTGAATTTTCAAACCAACATGAATCGATATATAGGTTGTTCCTACTTTGCGTAGATAAAGGCATCAAGCTGATATTTAGATTGCTATCTTGAGGCATTTTGTCGAAATCAGCCTGATATTTCTGGAAGTCTGAGAAGAGGTAAGTTTTAGTATTCGAAGAAGATCCTGCAATAGACGATTCTTTCAAAACTTGTGAAAAGCCTTTACTTGCTGATGTTGGTTGTATTTCTTGTAGTTGTGTTATAGCACCCTCTCTATTTAAAAAGGGTAATTTACTTTTACTGTCATTATCAATAATTTTAATCTGAGTATCCTCAGAAAAGGAATTGACAAGCTCAATAGCTTTTGCTTTAGCAATTTCAATAGCCATCCCTTTTTCAGTTTCGGCATTCATACTAAAAGAATTATCTAAATATATTTGAGCGATATTCTTTTGGCTTTTATCTGTAAGAGATGTGTTTTTATTGGGAAGAAAGGGCTGGGCAAAAGCAATAACTATAAAGGCTAATGCTAATAAACGAGTTAGGAGTAATAGCCAATTCTTTATCTTCGAGCGGTTCTTATTTTCTGCAACAATATTCTTCAGAAATTTCAGGTTACTGAAATAGATTGGCTTGAAACGCTTAAAATTGAAGAGATGAATAATGATGGGAATAATCAAACTGATGAGTCCCCAGAGTATATTTGGATTTTGAAAATGTAAAGGCATATAAACGCTTAAATATTAGATTCATTTAGAATTTTGCACTCAACTTCAGGTTCAATTTACGAGCCGTTAAGTAGTTGGGAATGGCATATTGGTTTCCACGAATATCGTTGATCCAAAGGTAGGAAACCGTATTGTTAATATCGAATAAATTAAATATTTCGAGACCAATCCACATCGATTTGAAATGCTTAAGTAAACCTTTGTTGTTAGTTTTATTGCTGTCAAGAAGTTCCTTAGAGAAACCCAGATCTGCTCTTTTGTAATGCGGCATATTAAAGCTTTGTCCTTGTTTGCCTTGTTTAGGAACCCATACAGGTAAACCACCTGCATATATTAGAGTCAGGTGCATTTTGTATGTGGAATTGCCTGGCATATAATCTTGAAAGAACATGGAGAAGTTAAAACGCTGATCGCTTGGGCGGGCGATATAACCCATATTGTCACCCAAAATATCTTCACTTGTTTTCATTAATGAGAGGCTAATCCATGATTCTGTATCAGGTACATATTCCCAGTTCAAACGAAATTCTAGCCCTGCAGCATAACCTTTAGCTTTCTGATCGCCATAATATCGTAAGCGCACATTCTCAATATCGTAGGGAATGAGTGACTTCAAATCTTTATAATAGAGTTCGGAAGATAAACGGAAATCGCGTTCTCTAATTTTGAATAAATACTCATGAGCAAGTGTGTAATGCCAGGCTTCTTGAATGTTAAGCTTGGAACTAATACTTCCATCAATTCTCAAACTCTCTCGATACGATGGCATTTGTTGATAATTACCAACGGCCAAACGGAATTTCATTTTCTTTTCTCCATTGGGTACAAAGTTCAATGAAAAGCGTGGCGAGAGAAAGTAATCTTTGCTGTATGTCCAGTGATGGTAACGAAGACCTGCGGTTAATTGAAAATCACCAGAACGATTGCTGAAGGTGTAATTCCCTTGTGAATAACCACTAAGGTGCGTTCCCTTTATACGATTTACAGCTTGACGTGAGTAGGCAAGACGTGCTTCTGAATCATAAAAAGGAACTGAATAGCCCGCAGAATCTCGATATTGCCACTCGTTTATTCTATCATCAATTTTTTCGTGTAAGGCTTTTACACCCCACTGTAGATGTAAATTGCCAAAATTGTGATCAGCTTTTAGCTTGATGCTCTTTACATTTCGTTCAAGCTTATTATTGGCATGGTCGAGATAGGTTCCGATACCTAGATTTTCCAGAATGCCATCCTTATCACCCCCCTGACTCATAAACAAATCTTGAAGGAAGTATTGAGCTTGAATATCGAATCGTTCTTCTTCTGTGGTGGCGTATCTATTGGTGATCAGTTGAAATAGGCTTTTGCTGTTGGGGCGATACTTTAGAGTAAGAGCTTCCATGTCGCTAATGTATTCGTCCTTTTCCTGACCATCAAAATACATTTTTAGCTGTAAAGCATCACTAATCGTCCCAAAATTGGTTTCTCTATCCTTAGGTTTAAACCCATATTTATTTTGACTAATATTTGCCCATAGGTGAAGACTCCATTTAGGGTTGAATGAATAGTTTAGTAAGGCCTGGAAGTCTTTATACTTGGGATTGTAATCGCCTTCGGTATCTAAAGAGGCCAATAGGTAGCGAGTGGTTTTATATCTGAATCCTGCAAGATAAGACAGTTTGCCATTTTTACTGGCGTTGGCAATATGAGCACTTGTTCCGAGAAGACTCACATCAGCTGAAGCTTCAAACTGACGGGGCATTTTGTATTTGATATCCAATACCGATGAGAGTTTATCACCATATTTGGCATCGAAGCCACCAGCTGAAAAGAGAACGGAAGAAACTAAATCCGGATTAATAACGCTTAGGCCTTCTTGCTGACTGGAACGAATAAGACTTGGACGATAAACTTCAATGTCATTAATATAAACCAGATTTTCATCGAAATTCCCACCTCTCACATTATATTGTGAGCTAAGCTCGTTATTGGAACTCACACCTGGTAGCGTCTTTAATAGATTCTCTATGCTTTCTCCACCAGCTGAAGCAATTTTATCAATTTCCTTGGTTTGTAAATAAATGCCTTTATTCTGTAACTTAATTTGAGCTTTAATATCAACCTCATCCAGTCCTTGGCGTTTCTCTTTTAGTGTCGGATTGTAAACCTCTGTTTGTCCAGATTTTAGAATGAATGTTTTCTCAAAATTTTGATAAGCGATATGAGTGAATTGTAGTGTCAGTTTTTTGTTGGCTTCATAATGTATCAGGTACTTACCTTCTTTGTCTGAGGTTGTGGTTTGTAAATTCGCTTTGTTAATAATATGTACACCATAGATGGCCTGTCCTTGTTCATTTTTAATTATCCCTTTTATGCTGGCCATATTTTGAGCATGTAGCTTTGGGCATATGCCAATGAGGATTAGTGTAATATAAAAGGAAATGATTTTGTGCATTATAAAAGTCCTAGATGTTAGTATAGAAGAGGCTAAGATACAACAGATCCTTAAAATTATGATTAGGGATTTTAATTTTATTGGTCAAGAGCTTTTGTTTATTCATTTACAATTGATTAAATTGTGTAAGCGCTTGATTTTAAATGTATAATTAGGCTTTCTTCTATTCTAATATTCATCAAGACTCAGCTTATGGGACAGTCTTTATCGCAACTCTGTGTGCATTTAACATTCAGTACCAAGGATAGAAAGCCCTATATTCAGGAAATATGGGAATTAAAGTTGTATGCCTGCTTTTCTGAAGTTTTACAGAAATACAATTGTCCTATTTTAACGATTAATTCAGTGTCTGATCATGTGCATATTCTATTTAGTTTATCTAGAGATCATTCTCTGACCTCTGTTATTAATGAGCTCAAAAAAAAATCTGTAAAATGGATTAGATCCATTGGTAAGATTAATAAGGATTTTGATTGGCAGGATGGATATGGGGCATTTTCGGTGAGTCATTTTCAGGTTGATGTTGTCACAAGATTCATTCAAAATCAGAAAAACCATCACGATGATAAGACCTATAAAGAAGAAGTTGATGAAATAATGGAACAGTTTGGAGTCGATGAGTATGATGCTGCCTATTTCTGGAATTAATTGGGAATTATTCTGAATGACTTGTTATCATTGAAAAATAGAGCAACTAGCTCTATTTTTTTTTAATATTTGATTTTTATCTTTTGAAAAAAAATAAGAAGGCTATTAAAAAAAATAATTAACAGTAAATTTTCTTATTGTTTTTCTCTTAAAAAAGGGAATGAACTGTGGATAATGGATGAAGCATAATATTTAAGTAAATTTACTGTTAAGCTTTTTAAGACTTGCAGTGATTAAAGGCTTTGCGGAAGATTTTAAAAGATGTTAATTGACATGAAGAAATTATGAAGAAGTATTTGTTATCTGAAAAAAAATGACAAAATTGTGCTCACCAAAATTAAAATAATTAAACCTAATATTAGCAAACCTTATAAATGTTTATTTTATGACCACTACAACAAAAATGACCGCAGCAGCCTACATGGAAAAAGAGTCTCAATTTGGAGCTCACAATTATCATCCACTTCCAGTAGTGCTTGAAAGAGGAGAAGGCGTATATGTATGGGATACTGATGGAAAGCAATATTTCGATTTTCTTTCAGCTTATTCTGCAGTAAATCAAGGACACTGTCATCCAAAGATCATTAAGGCAATGACTGATCAGGCTCAGAAATTGACTCTGACTTCACGTGCATTTTATAGCGAAAACCTAGGACGATATGAGGAATATGTAACTAAGTATTTCGGATACGATAAAGTATTACCAATGAACACAGGCGCCGAAGCTGACGAAACAGCTCTTAAGCTTGTTCGTCGTTGGGGTTATGATGTAAAAGGTATTCCAGAGAACGAGGCTAAGATTATTGTTTGTGATGGTAACTTCCATGGACGTACAATTACAATCATCTCTATGTCTAACGATCCAGATTCATATAAAGGATTCGGACCATTCACACCAGGTTTTGTTTCGATTCCTTACAACGATGTTGAGGCATTGGCGAAAGAATTGAAGGATCCAAACGTATGTGCATTCTTGGTTGAGCCTATTCAAGGTGAGGCTGGTGTTTATGTACCAGAGGACGGTTTCTTGAAGAAAGCTTTCGATTTGTGTAAGGCAAGCAACGTCTTATTTGTTGCTGACGAGGTGCAAACAGGTATTGCTCGTACAGGTAAGTTATTAGCTGTCGATCACGAAGGTGTTCGTCCGGACGTACTGATTCTTGGAAAAGCAATTTCAGGTGGTGTTGTACCCGTATCTGCAGTATTAGCTGATGACGATATCATGCTTGTTATTAAGCCA
>NZ_JBFFKR010000202.1:0-6213 GCF_041555295.1 Ancylomarina sp.
ATTTATTTGTCAAAGTAATATTTCGAATAATAAAAATATAAAGAAATGATCTTTTTATCCGCTCTAACTCTAGGCCTTTTAGGTAGTTTTCACTGTGTGGGAATGTGTGGTCCAATTGCTTTGGCAATTCCACTAAAAACAAATTCGTGGTTGCAGCGAATTTTAGGAGGACTCATTTATAATTTTGGTCGTGCAGTTACTTATGCCATTATGGGCGCAGTTTTTGGTCTATTAGGTCAAGGTCTTGTAATGAGTGGCTTTCAGCAGTGGGTTTCTATTATTATGGGAGCTATCATGATCATTTCCGTACTAGCACCTTCTTTATATAAAAATAGGTTCGATACCGAAAAATCTGTCTTTGGTTTTGTCGGAAAGCTCAAGATGTCCTTGAGAAAATTATTTACACAAAGTAGTCATACTTCTCTTTTTTTAATTGGATTATTAAATGGCTTATTGCCATGTGGCTTGGTTTATTTTGCCATTGCAGGAGCTATTGCAACAGGTTCTTTTTTTAGTGGTAGTTTATTCATGTTTATTTTCGGTTTGGGTACGATTCCAATGCTATTAGCCGTTTCTTTAATCGGAAATATGATAACACTTGAGTTAAGAAAGAAGCTAACTCGTGTTATTCCTTACGCCATTGTTTTCATAGGAGTTTTATTCATTTTACGAGGACTAAGTCTTGGAATTCCATATTTGAGCCCACCAGAGAAAGCGATGACTGTTCCGGATCAACAGGCTGAAGAAATTAAGCCTTCTTGTTGTCATTGAGCAAGTGTTTTACTGGATGAAAAATGAGTTAAAATAATAGATCCGAATTTAGCTCATTTTTTTTATTGATTTCTTAAAGATTACTGTTAACTTAAAGAAATCATTTAACCCAACAATCCGTGCTTATGAACTTATTAGATCCCATTTTAAATCTTTTCCGTTCAGATACAGAAGATTTTTACTACGTCAAATTCGAACGTAACGAGAAGTGTTATTGTAACAGTGGCAAGAAGTACAAAATCTGTCATTATCCCCGACACTCAAAGTCGAGTAGGCGTGCCGTTCGAAAGATTAATTCATTAACAGGAGAAGAAACTTTTAAAGTTTTATCTATTAAAAGAATTAGAAAAGATCATGAATTATTTAAAGCGACAGTTATACATGAATAGTTAACTGAAAGACAAATAATACAATAGAAAAGATAGGTTGGAGAGATTCTGATCTATTCTTTTTCTTTTATATTTTTTATCGTTTCAATATTAATACGACCGTATTGATTTCCCCATGAGTTTAAAATGTAGTTAAATACCAAGCTGAGATCTTTATCATTAAGACCTGACGCAGGCATATAGCCGTTATATTTTTCTCTATTTACTTTTATCTTCTTTCCACTACCATACTTTACTATTCTAATGGCATCTTCCAACTTATCCTCTAAGAAATCTGACTTAGCCAATGGCGGATAGACTCGAATTAATCCTTCTCCATTTTTTCGGTGACATGTCATGCATTTAGCTCTATAAATTTGACTGCCTTTTTCTAATTCAGTCTTTGGAATTACTCCTTTGATTGTAAGGTTTTTATTGTTCGAATCTGTACAAGATAAAGATACAAGTAGAAATAAAACGATAATTATAATATGGGTTTGTCTCATTGTTTTTATTCTAAAAATAGAAGCATTTTTTTTTATTTCAAAGTTAGCACACGACTTCTTATGGTATCTAGAATTCTTGATTTTACTTATTCATATCCATAATTGGTTTGGTTAAGCCCTTTTTTGAAATAAATAGGTTACAATTTCTATTTCAAGTTAAGATCTGTACTTCGCATTTTATGTGGTGTTTATATTTATTTTATGTCTTGTTGTATAAGTAGTTGCGATTTATGTTTTAGCTGCAAGTATTATTTATTATATTTAAAGGTGTTCAGTTTTATCTCGATTATCTCACAGTATTAATACAAGGAGGAGTTCAAATGAAATTATCACTTTTTTTATTTTTAGCATGTTTTCTGCAGATGCAGATTTTGTTTAGTCAGGATGTTGACGTTGGAATAATTGAACACCTTGATGAATTTGTCCCATCGGATATTCAGGTAATGAATGAGGATGGTAAAATTGTCAATCTTAAGGACCAAATTGATAAACCAACGGCATTGATTTTTGTTTATTTCCGATGCCCAGGAATATGTAGTCCTCTAATGGATGGGTTGGCTGATGTGATCCAGAAGTCTGATATGAATCTTGCTGAAGACTATCAAGTACTCACCATAGGTTTCGATCCCCGAGAAACGATCGATCTGGCAATAAAAAAGAAAAAAAACTACCAAGGACTTATCACCAATAAGAACACTAAGGAAGGCTGGCTATTTTTCACATCTGATAGTGCTAATATTGCAAGAGTTACTGACGCTCTTGGTTTTAAGTATATTAAGTCCGGGAATGATTTTACACATGCGGCCACTGTCATCATCTTAAGCCCCGAAGGAAAGATTACCAGATACTTAAATGGAACCTATTTTTTACCCTTTGAATTCAAATTAGCGATACTTGAAGCTTCTAAAGGTCTTTCTGGACCAACAATAAACAAGATTCTTCAGTTCTGTTATTCCTATGATCCTGTGGGACAAAGCTATGTTTTGAATGTTACTAGAGTGAGTGGAACCTTGATATTGGCTCTCGGATTAATTGTATTCCTATTACTAATCATTCGCAAACCACGAAGAAGACACTACCCTAAGAATTAAACTATGATAGAAACACTGACTCAGGATTCTAACCCCAGTTTCCTAGAATACAAAGGTAGATTTAAAGGCCTAATGGGCTGGATCTTTTCTACCGATCACAAACGAATTGGACTCTTGTATTTATATAGTATGTTAGTCTTTTTCTCAATAGCAGCCATTCTTGGTTTAATGATGAAATTGGAGCTTATGGCTCCTGGTAAAACCATTATGGGAGCACAAACCTATAATAGCTTTTTTACTCTTCACGGTATTACCATGATTTTTCTGATTGTTGTTCCTGGCTTACCAGCTGTTTTTGGTAATTTTTTCCTCCCAATTATGATTGGAGCAAAAGATGTTGCGTTCCCTAGACTTAATCTTATTTCATGGTGGATTTATATTGTAGGCGCTTTGATTGCCTTATCAGCCCAATTCTTTGGCGATGGACCTCCTGATACGGGGTGGACCTTTTATGCACCATATAGTTTCAGAACAGGCACTAATATGCTACCCGCCGTTACAGGAGCTTTTGTTTTAGGTTTTTCATCTATCGTTACGGGTATCAATTTTATTGTAACCATGCACCGTATGCGTGCTCCTGGAATGAATTGGATGAAAATGCCACTCTTCCCTTGGGCTTTATATGGAACAGCCTGGATTCAAGTTCTAGCAACGCCTATCGTTGGTGTTACTTTATTAATGGTGGTATTAGAAAGAACACTTCACATTGGTTTCTTCGATCCAGCGCTAGGCGGTGATCCAATTTTATATCAACACCTATTTTGGATATACTCTCATCCTGCGGTGTATATCATGATACTTCCTGCGATGGGAGTGATTTCTGAAATAATTCCAACCTTCGCGCGAAAGACCATATTTGGATATACGGCTATTGTCATTTCAACATTAGCTATTGCTTTTGTGGGCTATTTTGTGTGGGGACATCATATGTTTACTTCTGGTATGAGTGGGGTTGCACTTTATACATTTTCTATTTTAACTTTTCTTGTTGCCATACCAAGTGCGATTAAAATTTTCAACTGGATAGCTACCCTTCATAAAGCATCTATCAACATACAAACCCCTTTTTTATGGGCCTTATGTTTTTTGTTTGTGTTTATGATTGGTGGTTTATCGGGTATGGTTTTAGGTGCACTTTCAGCAAATGTACATTTACACGATACAGCTTTCGTTGTGGCCCACTTTCATTATATAGTTTTTGGAGGAACTGGTTTCGCTTTCTTTGGAGCTCTGCATTATTGGTACCCTAAAATGTTTGGTCGTATGTACGATAAGTCATGGGCAAATATTGGATTAGCTATTTTCTTTACAGGTTTTAATACGCTTTACCTGCCAATGTTTTATTTAGGAATGACAGGTATGCCTCGTCGTTATTACGACTATGTTGATAAATTTCATGGTCCCAATATCATTTCCTCCTTCGGTGCCATGCTCATGATAGTAGGTTTGATCATTATTATTACAAATCTGGTTAGATCAACTCGTCACGGGCATATAGCCGAGAAGGATCCTTGGAAAGGTAAAACTCTCGAGTGGACTGTTGCAAGCCCGCCAAGTCTTGAAAACTTTGATGAAATTCCTACTGTAACCGATCACCCTTACAATTATGACTAATCACACCCACATTGATGAACATAGAGATGACGAAGGTGCTAAAACGGGAATGTGGATTTTTATTTTCACAGAACTCTTGCTTTTTGGTGGACTTTTTATTGTCTATTCGGTATACCGTTATCTAAACCCTATGGCTTTTCATTTAGCTGCCGAAGAGCTGGATGTTTTCATTGGAACTGCAAATACAGTTATCCTTTTAGTGAGCAGTATGACAATTGCTATGGCCATCACATCCATTCAGTTGAAAAATAAACGACTCACTCTAATCCTAATGGGTGTCACGGTCTTATTAGCTATCATCTTTATGGTGAACAAATATTTTGAGTGGACTGGTAAAATCTCACATGGTATTTTTCCTGGTAGCGAGATTCTGCATCAAAGCAGTCAAGGCGAAATTCTATTTTTCGGATTGTATTATGCCATGACGGGCTTACATGCACTTCATATTATTGTTGGAGTTTGCTTTATTGGCTACGTTATGTGGTTAGTTAAAACAGATGAAGTCAAACATGATGACTATGTGATTTTAGAGAATAGCGCCTTGTATTGGCATTTGGTCGATCTAATTTGGATCTTCTTATTCCCATTATTTTACCTCATTACTTAAAATTGGAATTATGGATAATGGTCAACATACCCACATTGTAAAGTACAGTACCTTTATTTGGGTCCTTTTAATTTTATTGATTTTCACTTTTAGTTCTGTTGCAATTACGCAACTCGAATTGGGAGTTTATTCAGTGACTGCTGCTTTAGTTTTTGCATCAATTAAATCGATTATTGTACTGATGTACTTTATGCATCTTAAGTTTGATAAGAAGTTTTATGCCATTATGATGGCAGGAATTGTTCTCTTATTAGTCTCTGTAATTTTCGTTACGTTTTTAGATTATTTATACCGATAGCTTATGTTTTCAAAAGAAATGGCTGACGCGTCCAATTTTGTAGAAGGAGTTGATACTTCATTTATGGTTATATTCGGAATAATCTCTTTTTTCCTTATTGGGATTACTGCGACTATGATTTATTTTGTTTTTAGATATAGAAAATCAAGACATCCTAAGGCAGTACAAATTCATGGTAATAATACGCTTGAAATCATTTGGACTCTAATACCAACTTTGCTGGTATTGGTCATGTTTTATTATGGATGGATGGGCTATAAACCAATGAAAGAAGTGCCTGATGATGCCTTTACAATTAAGAGTGTTGGCCGCATGTGGAATTGGCAATTTCAGTACGAGAATGGTAAGAAAACGGATACCTTATACGTACCAATAGATCGTGCAGTAAAGCTCGACCTTGTTGCTTTAGATGTTTTACACAGCCTCTACATACCTGCATTTCGTCTCAAACAGGATATTGTTCCTGGAAAAGAGCAATTTATGTGGTTTGTTGCTGGGCGTGAAGGTAACTTTGATTTGTTCTGTACAGAATATTGTGGTTTGTCACATTCTTCAATGACGACCTCTGTGGTTGTTATGACTGAAGAAAAGTTTGATAAGTGGTATATTGATACGACTACTGTTGCGCCTATTATTTCAGATAAGCCTGGAGCACTAGGATTACGAATTGTAAAAAAGAATGGCTGCTTGGCTTGTCATTCACTGGATGGATCTAAAATTGTCGGTCCAAGTTGGAAAGGCTTGTATGGAACTCAAGAGACAGTTGTGACAGATGGAGTAGAACGACAGTTAACTGTTGACAGTGCCTATGTTTTAAACTCTATTTATAATCCGAACGATGATATCGTAAAGGGCTTTAAGAAAGGGCTTATGCTATCTTATAAAAATGAACTAAAAGAAGAGGATATTAAAGAAATTATTGAATTTATGAAGACACTAAAATAGATTTTTCAATAGG
>NZ_JBFFKR010000203.1:0-6190 GCF_041555295.1 Ancylomarina sp.
GACGTAATTGAAGATACTATCAATTTGGGAGGGGTGACCTTCCGATTTATCGATACGGCGGGTATTCGCACCACGCTTGATAAGATTGAGAATATGGGTATTGAGCGTACCTTCCAAAAGATGCGCCAGGCTCAAATCGTTATGCTTTTGATTGATGCTAACCGTCCTGTTGAGATGCTGAATGAATCTATTGCTAAAGTCAACGATACGATTGATCGCGATCAGCAAAAACTGATTGTTTGCCTGAATAAGATCGACCTGTGCAAGGATACTGAGGCGCTAGCCAAGCAACTGGTAGGGCTGAATGGAGAAGATAAGCTCATGTTTATCTCAGCCAAAGAACAAGAGAATACCGATGAATTGGCCACCGAATTACTGAAAGTGGTGAATATGGACACCCTGAACGAACAGGATGTGATTGTCACCAATGCCCGCCATTTCGAAGCTTTAAATTCGGCTCTTGGTAGTATCACACGAGTGAACAATGGCCTGGAGAATATGATTCCAACAGATTTCCTGGCTCAGGATATTCGTGAGTGCCTGCATTTCCTTGGTGAGATTACTGGCGATATATCAAGCGATGAGGTGCTTGGGAATATCTTCAAGAGCTTTTGCATTGGCAAGTGATCAAGCAATAAACATTAAAATACTGAGAGGCTGTTCCTAATGGGACAGCCTTTTTTGTTTGTATGGAAGGCTTAAGTTATTTAAGATATCAGGCTAACTGTTTTAAGGGATAGGTATCTTCTTGGAAACAAGAGTAAAGTCATTTAATCAAAGAGTTCTTCTATTTAATACAAGAGTCGAGTGATTTTATAGGTGAGACATATCGATCTGGAAAGAGTCAGACCCCATGATATTTTATCTGACAAAGTTTGTGCAGTGCTGTTGTTCTAATTAATCATCTTCGTATAGTTTCTTGGCCTTCCCAAGCAGACCACTTATTCTTTTTTTCAAGGAGGGAGGAGAGAGTACCTCAAGGCTGGGGCCAAAGCCCAGTAGAAGTCTTTCCATCTCGTAGTTGGGCACCAGCTTAATGTTATTGTGATACCATCTTTATCATTGTGAATCACTTCCGGAGAAGAATGTAAGGGTTTGGTAAGAACGTATGGCGCATTTTTCCTGTCAAGTTTTAGAATAATATTTCTGGCTAGTAAGCCATCGTTTACAGTTACGCCAATCACATTTTTATAATAAGCATCCGGATTAAAATTTTCATCATCATAGAATTTCATCTCATCTATAAGCTGAACGGATTGGATTCTATCTAGAGCCAGAGTCATCATCTTTTTCTTAGCAGAGTTATCTCTACCCACAATAAACCATCTGTTGTTGAATTCCTATATTAAATAAGGATGTAGATAGATGGGATTACTGAGAACTTTTCGCTACGATTACGAAAGGATTGATGGAATGGCTACTGGAGTTTAAAGAATATAGGAGAGAACCAATCGACTATTGATATAAACTATAAGTAGAGCTTGAATTGTAGAAGAATGCTAAAACAAATCGTCTATGAAAGTAACCGATATTAGAATTTCCAGGCTCACTCAGAATACCGCACGTCAAGAAGTCAATTGAGTAGGTGAGGCATTCGTTGATAAATGTTCTGGCGGTATACCCTTCGAAGAGTTCCTCAAGTCTCTAAACTCATTTAAATGAAAAAGTCAGAGCTACATACCAAGTCTATTGATAGTCCAAGAAGAAATGCTTTTGATATTGCTTGCACTTTAGAATTATTGAAGTCGGTTGTCAGTGAACTAGAATTCCTAGAATAATATCTTAGTTCACTACGAAATTGATTAAGCTTTTTCTTAAATAGGTTTATACATCGCTTAAAACCACAGTCTAATCAAAATGTTTTTTTAGTAACTATCCTTTCTCCTTAAATTGAGGAATCTTAAACTCAGTTAAAAAAATGCTCAGCGAAAATAATGCATATAGAGAGCTTGTAAAAGTCATTACTTTACAAGAATTTGATCCAGATCTTCCTGACTATATAGATGAGCTTTATCCTCATTACGAAATAAAGAATACGCATATTTTCCCAAACCAATATTTCTATATTATCAGAGCCACTGATTTAAAGTTTATATATGTTTCTCCAGCGGTACAGAGAATAACTGGTTATACGCCTGAAGAATTCCCAAACATTATTTTTGAAAACATACATTCAGAAGAACAAGATATCATTTTTAAAGCAAATTGTGCTGCCTATAAATATGGTCAAGCCTTAAAAGTAGAAGATATTGGGGTACTCTCCCTTCAGGTAAATAACCGAATGAAAAGAAAAAATGGAGACTACTTCCACCAACTCCGACTTACAACTAATATTCGATCGGATAGGAAAGGGCATCTATTGTTTATTTTAAGTGTTTGTACCGATATCTCGGATATCAAATTTGACAACAAAGTCAAAATTAAAATTTTCACTAAAGATGAAACTCTTTTTTCACTGTCAAATGACAAATTTCAGGAACGTGTAGATCGATTAACCAATAGGGAAAAGGAAATCGTTAAGCTGTTGTGTCAAAATCTTTCGAGTAAACTTATTGCGAATACCCTATATATAAGCCGGCATACAGTAGATACACATCGAAGAAATATTTTAAAAAAACTGGAAATTGCCGATACCAGGCAAATTCATTTTTTCCAAAACATCTAAGTTTATGCTTTCATGAAAAAACACGATTTATTCATGGTAATCATATTTTTAAAATAACAAACTGAGTCCCATAATGGAACTCAGTTTGTTATTTCTACATTTTTTAACAGCAACTATAGTCGACAATTCTTTTTCAGAAAACCAAATCTAAATATAATCTTAGTGTTTTAATGATAATTAAGTGTTCCAGGAAAGCAAACGAATTAAATATTATCCTGTAAAGTGTGTCTGTCATTTATTGGCATTTTACGGGATAGTGCTCATCATAAAAAAGTCTGCTATTGAACTGCCTTTCTCATATCGCCTGCAAACAAAACTTAATTAGTATTGTTTGGCGTGTCATTCCCTGAGCCATTCGTATGGTAAATACAAATAACCTTTCCACTTGGGAAAATTAGTGCCTGATAATCTATATGCCCTAATGGTCCATATAGTGTGATTTTAGCAACACCTTTTTCAGGGATTGCAGGATTCCCCTCACTTAAATACCAAATGGTTTTCCACATTACATTACCACTTGGTGTGTCAACGGTCATAAAACTTGTTGATGGGACTAATTCGTTCAAGGATAAATAATGAATACCATCTTTGACGACAATTGCCTGAGCTTGTACGTCTTGAGGCATCGTAAACGCCGCTAGTACCAAGCCAATAAATAAAACTTTCAAAATTTTCATAATACAATGTTTTTTTAATTTGCATTAAGGAATTAATTAGAACATGATAGTAATACAACAAATTTTTGTTGTATTCGGGAGAGGATCTTAAACATTTATCAGTGTTAATTCTGATTCATTTAAGTTGTAATTGCGCAATTTTTTGTTTTCCCAAAGAGAATTTAAAGTGTTTATTTTTATTTCAGAAAAGGAGCACTACTTGTGACATATAATCCCCTAGATTTCTCAAAGTTACGATGGGATTTTTTTGATGTAAATACTCAATGTTGAGTATTTTGGAGTTTGTTATCGTTATTCTCTAAAAGAGGTTGGAGTGTGCCACTGTACAGAGAATGAGCGTGTGTTTAAAGTATATTTGATAATAATGCAATATTAAATAGTAGTGTTGTTTTTATAGTAACAGAATTTTCTTTATTAAGAATTCAGTAAGATTTTTACAGTCCAGTATCTTTCTCGTTTCAGAATGCATTGGGTAAGGCATATTATTCCAATGAAATTAAGGATAATCAAGCTGCAGCAAATGTAAAAGATCTAGCTGGAAATGGTAATTTATAGGCGGTTGAAATTACGATTGTCTTTACTGGAATTGAAGAGATTGAATCTAAAGCCTACCAAATTTACCCTAATCCGGTAAAAGATTACTTGACTGTTTCATCATCTGATATGAATCAAGAAGTCCTTATTTAGATCTTGACTGCTTCAGGTAAGCTCATATTCTCTGACAAGTGGATGTCTTCATTTACACATGAAATTGATTTTTCAAATTACTCTGATGGACTTTACTTTATATGATTACAGTCTGATGGTGAAGTTATAACTCGGCAAGTAATCAAGCAATAAACATTAAAATACTGAGAGGCTGTTCCGAAAGGAGCGGCCTTTTTTGTTTGTATGGAAGCGTTAAGTAATTTGATAAATCAGAGTGTCTGTTTTAAGGGACAGTCATCTTTTTGGATACAAGAGTCGGGTGATTTTTATAGATGAGTCACACCGATCTGAGAAAGAAACAGACCTCACCAAAGAATGCCACCGCATCATCAGCCTCATCGCCCAACAGAGCAAGAATGAAACTGGCTTTAGCCTCATTCTCTCAAATTTGAATCAAAAATTCTGATTTGGATTTATTATTGTGTTAGCCTGTTGTTCAGTAATATAATTCACCAACCAAGTTGTTTGTTCTCATGCAGGTCAATATCTTTCTTAATTACTTTGTTTTGATTATTAATTGTAGCCCAAAGGTGATAGCTTTGCGACGGGTCATAACTTCTTTACCTGAACTAGGGCTACTCATTTTACAATTTAAATATGCGATATTTCATACACTTAGGATTCGACGGTAGCAACTACAGGGGGTGGCAGAGCCAAAAAACGCCTAGAAACACCGTTCAAGAAGTTGTAGAGAAAGCACTCTCTCTAATCTTTAAAAAAGAAGTGAGTGTTTATGGTTGCGGGCGTACTGATGCTGGTGTTCACGCCAGTCAATATGTCATTCAAATCAACCTTGATGAAGCTCCCGTATTTGATTTGAAATTTCGACTGAACAAAAACTTACCTGATGACATCTCAGTTTTTGAGATCATCGAAGTAGACGTAGATCAACATTGTCGGCATGATGCTGTGGCGCGCACCTACGACTATTTCATTCATTGGAACAAAAACGCGGTACTCTTTCGTTACAGTTCCTTCTATGAGGATTTGACATTAGACTTCGATCTGATGAGAAAAGCTGCTGCTCTTATCCTAAAAACGATAGACTTTAAACCACTATGTAAGCAGCCTGATTCGTACAATAATACTTTGTGTCAGATAAGGAATTGTGAAGTGTTCGTCGATGAGGAACAGGGACGATTACGGTTCACAATCACCGCCAATCGCTTTCTTCGAGGAATGGTTAGGATTTGCGTTTTCTTTTTAATGCAAGTGGGGAGTGGTAAAATGTCTTTAAAAGAGTTTAAGGAAATTTTGAATCAGGAAAAAGATTTGGATGAAAGGCTGACTGCATATCCGAATGGACTTTTTCTTAGCAGCATTGAGTATCCCTTTTTGAAATTGAATAATTCGTATAATATCATCAAGATGTTGAGGTTTGGCTTGGAGTAGTTGCAGCCTGGCACAAATTAGAATTAAAAAGGCTTGCCGATGAATTAGGTGAAAAAAGCACAGAACACAGATTAAAAAAACATAGACGGTTCGTGGGGTTTCTTTCTCCACCCCGAAATCCAATATCAATTCCCAGGGGATTTATCCCATGGTTCACCTACTATCAAAACCAATCTACAGTGTTCGCAATACCTGTTAGGTCTTTTTTATGCAGAGAAAAGATCGCATAGCCTTTATCAGTGAATTTAAATCTATATTTGCACCCCATTATAGAACCCAAGAAGCTGAATAATGGAGAATGCGTAACCACTTTTTTGTGGTATGATCAAATAGAACTATAAATAAGTCACCTCAATATGAAAGATCTTTCCAAAGTAGAAAAGATAAACACAGTAATTGAAGAATATTTTAAAGCAAATGCTACACTTACCATAGCACCGGTAAAAGATTTGATGCCAGCATTTATTAAAGCTGGAATATTTACAAAGGATATTAAAAAAGGATTGCCAATTCGCTTAATCCTTAGAGAACTCGATGACAGCAATCAGTTGGCTTTAATCCCTTTTGTGCATGCCGAAAGACATGGAGAACATACTTATTGGTACTTTGTTCCGACTCATGCAAGCACTCCGGATGCTCCCTACAAACAGGAAAAAAAGAACCCAGAAAACGATCCGATAGCGATTCGTTTAAACAGTGACGAAACCTATGTTATCGGTTTATGCGATAAAGTATTATCTCTAAAAGC
>NZ_JBFFKR010000204.1:0-6172 GCF_041555295.1 Ancylomarina sp.
TTGTTTTGTCGAAGAAAGATCGTTTAAGGTATTATACATCAGATTACAAATACTTAATAAAAAACTCACCTAATGATACAAAAAAAGGTAGAACTTATCGCTAAGCCTACCTTTTAAATATTTTCATCTGCCAAAGCAAGTGTGTCTACTGGATACCCAATTTTGTTTTCACAAGTGGCATAATATCAATACTAGAAGCTGAATTAAATAAAACAACACCAGTACTAAGGTCTAATACGTATGTAAATCCATTCTCTTCACCAACTTCCTTAATCGCTTTTGAAGCTTTATCGAAAATAGGCTTCAACAACTCTTGCCTAGTTGTTTGAATTTTGTTTTGTGCGAATTGATCGAAAGTTTGCATACGATTCTGCAAATCTTGAATTGCTTTTTCTCTATCAGCACGAATAGCATCGGACAATGTCTCTCTTTCAGCAACGTAAGCTTCAACAAGCATTTGATATTCAGCTTGCATCGCTTTAATCTGCGTATCGAATTCTTTAGCTTTTGTTTCAATTTGCTTCTGTGCCGTATCTTTCTCAGGCATGATAGCTAAAAGCTTAGAAGAATCAATATGACCTAATTTAAGAGTCTGAGCAAAAGTATTAGCGCTAGTCAAAAGCACTACGGCTAACAAAGTAACTTTTAAAATTCTTTTCATTTGGTTTCTTTTTTAGATATGAAGTTGAACAAGCAATTAAATTACTCAACTCAAATTCATCGTTTTATTGTTTATTTACTCTTATTCCTAATTTATAAAGTACCTTATCACTAAGGTCGAATTTATTATTACTGTAGATGATGGTTGGTCCATTAGCTTTGTCAATAATCATTCCATAATTCCCAGCCTTGGCTATTTCTTTAATAGCATCATAAATATCATCTTGTATGGGTCGAACTAAATCTTGCCTTTTTTTATAAAGAGCTCCATTCTGCCCGAAATACTGATTCTGCAATTTTTGAGCCAAAGCCTCTTTTTCTAGAATTTCCTTTTCTTTTTTAGTTCTCAACTCAGGTGATAAGAACACTTGATCTTTACGTAATTTAGCATGTAAATTCTTAATCTCGAGATAAACACTTTCGATCTCAGATTGCCACTTAGCAGAAAATTCATTCAATTGATCTTGCGCAGATTTATAATCTGGCACATGATCTAGTATATACGATGTATCAACAAATCCATATCTCTGCTGTTGTGCATTAAGACTTAAAGCACTAAACAGGAAAAAGCTTAAAACACATATCCAATACTTCATCATAATATTTGCTTGATTAAATGATCTTGTAAATAGAAATTAAAGTCTTTTTTTTTGAACGTATCGAATTTACTAATTATAAATTTAAAAGAAATAAGCTTTTAATAAATTTTAACCGGTTAAAATTTATTAAAACTGCTGACCAATTACGAAATGGAATTGACTTCCATTCTCACCCGGTCTAGCTGCCTCATCAAATCCATATGCCCAATCAATTCCCAATAATCCAAACATTGGCAAGAATATTCTCATACCAATACCTGCCGAACGCTTAACATTGAATGGCTGGAAATCTTCAAATTCGTACCATGCATTTCCTGCCTCAGCAAAAGCTAAAGCATAAATAGTAGCAGATTGACTTAAAGATAATGGATAACGAACTTCAGCTGTAAATTTAGAATAAATATTACCACCCAGACGCTGTCCACTTTCAGAAATTGGTGTTAATGTTCCATTACCATATCCACGAAGTCCAATATTATCACTACCATACATTGAATATCCTGACATACCATCACCCCCGACTTCAAAACCTTCGAAAGGTGAACGCTTATCTTTATTGTAATGACCTAAGTAACCAAACTCTGCTCCTGTATACAAAACTAACTTATCAGTCTTATTCAAGATTGGTGAAAACATTTTTCCCTTAAATACCCACTTATGATATTCAATCCATTTGTATTTCTCCTGTTGATCTCTATCGCTATTCGTTAGTCGAGAATAATTTACATTATCAAATAAAGAATAAGGAGGTGTAATTTTCATACTTAATGAAAATGAAGAACCCCTTCTTGTATATAAAGGATTATCAATAGAACTTCTGGATAAAGTTGTTGTAAAACTAAAGTTATTTGATGTTCCGTTATGAATTAGATAATAATTCCAATCTTTTAATCGGTAATTCTGGTAGCTAACTTCATTGTATAATGAGAAATAATCATCTGGCCACTTTAATCGTCTTGCCAAACCAACACTCATCCCCATAACCTCTTGTTGTTGATCTGTATTAGGTTGATTATTACTATAGTATTGGCTATAAGAACGACTATATCCAGATTGTTTTGAGTAATAGAAAGAAGTACTCAATGAGGTAGGCTTCTTACCACCCAACCAGGGTTCTACAAATGAAAGACTGTATGAGCTATAATATGAACCATTGGTTTGAGCTTTAATACTTAAAGTTTGCCCATCACCGGTTGGAAGTGGACTCCAAGCTTCTTTATTAAATATATTACGGATAGAAAAATTTGAGAACTTCAAACCAACTGTTCCAATAACCATCCCTGCTCCCCAACCTCCTGAAAGCTCAATCTGGTCGTTAGCTTTTTCTTCTAATTCATAATTAATATCGACCTTTCCACTTTCCGGCTTTGGTTGAATATCAGGATTTATTGCCTCAGGATCGAAGTGACCTAACTGAGCTAATTCTCGTACTGAACGGATAATATCTTTCTTACTGAACAATTCGCCTGGATAGGTATAAAGCTCTCTTCGAGCAACATGTTCATGCGTTTTTGTATTCCCAATAATATTTACTCTATCGATATAAGCTTGCTTTCCCTCAATAATACGCATTTCGATATTAATTGAGTCCGTACCTACAACTGTTTCAACAGGATTTGCGTTAAAGAATAAATAGCCATTATCTAAATAAAGATTACTAACAGCATCATCTTCAATCGTTAGCCTCTTATCCAATAGCGTTTTATTATAAGTATCTCCTTTTTTAAGGTTAAGAACCTGATCAAGAACGAATGAATTGTAAACGGTATTACCAACCCATGTTACGTCATTAAAGTAATAACGATTCCCTTCTTTATATTTCAAGTAAATATCAACTCGGTCATCCGCCACTTCAACAACACTATCTGATAGAATTAAGGCATCACGAAAACCTTTTTCATTAAACTTCTCGATCAAAGTCATTTTATCTTCTGCCCACTTCTCTTCAATATATTTAGAAGATTTAAGGAAGTTCTTTAATTTCTTTTCCTTCGTATTCTTGATGAATTTCTTAATTTTCTTCGCAGTAAACGCATTATTTCCTTCAATAAAAATATTTCGAACTTTTATCTTATTGCTTCTATCAACAATAATATCAATTATAACACTATTCTCTTCATCAGTAGCATCGCGCTGGACAATATTAACTTCAGTATTATAAAAACCCTTCTCCTTAAAATAGTCCTTAACAACGATCTCAGTATTATTAAGTAAGAAATCAGTTACCTGAATCCCCTTCTGAAGTTTCAATTTCTCCTTAAGCTTGGTTGTTTCACTTTTTGAAAGTCCCCCATAGTTTACGCTAGATAGACGTGGTCGTTCCTGAAGATGAATATTCAAATAAATCTTCTTCCCAATAAGTTTAGTCGCAGTAACATTAATATCCGAGAATAAGCCTTGCTTATACAACTTCTGAATACCCTTAGTGATTTTTTCTCCTGGGACTTCAAGTTGTTCACCAGCTTTTAATCCTGCAATTCGTATCAAAACATCACTTTCGAGATGTTTAATACCAGAAACAGTGACACCACCAATTTCGTATTTTTTTGGCGAAGCATAGTCCACCGTAGGATTGTAAATAGTATCGGCTTCTTGTGCTAAAGTGCTTAAACTTATAAGAAGAGAAAAGAGGAAAGTTAATCGTTTAATCATTATCTAATTGAATAGTTAATTCTTACTTATTATTTACTTGCTCACTAATTTTACCAAAACGTCTTTCTCTATTTTGATAGTCCAAAATTGCTTTACACAGCTCATCCTTATTAAAATCAGGCCAAAACAATTTTGCAAAATAGAATTCAGAGTAGGCAATTTGCCACAACAAAAAATTACTAATTCGGTATTCGCCACTGGTACGAATTACCAATTCAGGATCAGGTATTCCCTTTGTTGTAAGATGATTCTCAAACAAAGATGCATCAATATCATCTATTGAAAGGTCTCCACATTTTGTTTTAAGAGCTATTTGCTTTACTGCATCAACAATTTCCCATCGAGCACTATAGCTTAATGCTAATACCAAAGTTAAACCTGTATTAACTTCAGTTTTCTCAATTGTTCCATCTAATTTCGACTTCACCTCTTCGGGTAAAGTACTCAGATCTCCAATTGCTTTTAATCTTACATTATTCTTCATAAGAGTTGGTGTCTCATGATCGATAGCATCAACAAGCAATGACATCAAACTTAAAACCTCATCTTTAGGACGATTCCAATTCTCAGTAGAAAAAGCGTAGAGCGTCAGATAAGAGATACCAAGTTCAGCGGCAGCTTCTACTGTTTGTCGAACAGCTTCCACACCATTCTGATGACCGACAATACGATGCTCGCCTCTCTCCTTTGCCCATCTACCATTACCATCCATGATAATAGCAATGTGCTTAGGTAATCTTTCTTTTATGATCTTATCTGTAATCGACATATATTATTTTACTATTCTATCATATGCATGACATTGCAGATCGTTAAAGAGTTGCAATGTTAATGTTACACCTAAAAATGATATCCAATCATCATTGTGGAACTTATTGGCAATATTTAATTTATTCGGATCACTTAAACCATCCAAATCATCGGTAAAGGTCTTTTTAAAAGACCACTCGACAGCAGCTGTCCAACGTTTCCCGATTATATATTTACAACCGACTCCCATTGGAATAGCAAATGATGAAGTCGTACTACTAGATGACACATACGACAGACCGCTTGTGATATAGGGCGAGAAACGTTTTGCCCTACTTGACAATGGCACTAAAAAAGGCTGAAAATTAAATTCCATCTGTATGGAAAAATCAACCAACTCTGTTTCAAAGGATCCTGCTCTTGATTGTTGATATTTATTATCAAAGTCGAGATCGTTACCTTTTAAATTTCCAAAACTTAAGCTCGTTCTCAAAGCATATCTTGGCCCCATATTATAACGGTACATGAAGCCTAGCGTTGGTGAACTTGAGTAAAGATGTTTGTTAGGGTTAATATCTCCCAAATAATAATTGGCTCCTGCAATAATTCCGACATCAGATGAATTCTGAGCAAAAACTGAGTGACCAACAAAAAAGAATAATATCCCTAAAATAAATTTATACATGAAAAACTCGTTTATATAACTTAATTCTTCTTATTCGAACATAAGATGCGCTAAGTATCGAATATTATTCAATCATAAGCTACAAAAGTAGCATATAATCTGAAAAAACCTCGGGTCTTAACAAAAATTAACCGCGGTTTGTAAATGTTTTCATCAGCCCTTAAAACCTAGCTAATTACGCTTATCAACACCCCACATTAGCTTGTTCCGAAGTGTGCTATAGAAGGAATGAGTTTTTAATTTCAACACCTTTATTTTGAAATCAGCTTTACTTATTTTTAATTCATTTAAAGCTTCAAAACTGACCGATCTGGAATCTAAAGAAGCCAGGTAACTGTCACTTCTGCCTTCAACTTTTAGAGTTATCTCCTGATGATTTGGAAGTACAATAGGGCGCACCGTCAGGTTATGTGGAGAGATTGGAGAAATTACAAAATTTTGTGTATTCGGGATCAAAATAGGACCGCCAACACTCAAAGAATAGGCAGTTGAACCCGTAGGTGTAGCAATTATTAATCCATCAGCCCAATACGAATTCAAGTATTCCCCATCGATATAAGTATGAATGGTAATCATCGATGCTGAATCTTTCTTGTGAACGGTAAACTCATTTAAAGCATAATTAAAATCCTTAAATAAGCCATTATCCTTTGTTTGAACCTTTAGCAAAGTTCTTTCTTCAATTGAATAATTACCTTCAAAAATATCTGAGATAGCTGCAGGGATTTCTTCACGAGCAATATCAGCCATGAAACCTAATCGACCACTATTAACACCCACAATAGGAATTCCAGAATCCTGTACCACAGTTACTGCGTCAAGAAAA
>NZ_JBFFKR010000205.1:0-6155 GCF_041555295.1 Ancylomarina sp.
CAAATCACCCCTCACTCTGGAGTAGAGCAAGCTTGCTGTACTCTGGAGCGAGCTCCCTGCGGAGTAGAGCGAGCTTGCTGCGCTCTGCAGGGAGACTATTCTGTAGCAAAATGAGCTTCCTCTGCTTTGTAGCGAGCTTGCTGCGGAAGGCAGCAAGCTGTTTTTGCTTCAGAGCAGCCTTGCTGTGCTTCAAAATTGTCTTGCTGGGGAACAGAGGGAGTACCACCTGTAACGCAGCAAGCTCGAGATATTACACAGCAAGCTTGCTGCGCTCTGCAGAAATGGGATTTTATTGCAACTTTAGTCTGTTTACCACCAAACGAAACATAATAACAACGCGAGTTCATTTAAAAAAATCCCCACAACTGATCTTTTTTCAGTCATAAAAACCTACATACATTTCTTCGGAGTTCTTTTATTTATGGTCAATTCACATCAAATACAAAGCAAGAGACTATTGAACCATATCTAATTTAAAAACAAACGTCATTTTTCACCAACAATTCAACACAAACGACAAATACACTTTAAACAGGCGCTTTTATAAAAAGATATATCTAACTTATGATATGTAAAATTATAAAATAACCAACATGCATTTAACATACGCTACTTGCTGCAAAACGCAGAAATGATCAAAATAAAAAATATGGCAGCGAATTAAGAGAATTTAAAGTTTTTAAATCATCCCAAACAGCTTCAAATACAGACATTCTGAACCCTTGCTCCTATTATGCGAAAATAATTTTCATTATTTAGCGATTATTTTATTAAACTTAAGTAAGGTTATTTAATTGATTGTAAAATCCAAACAAAACACATGTCGAACTAAAACCTAAGTTATGTCACAAAAAAGTGAACACGTCGAATACCTTAAAAAGAAGGTGAAAGAGTACATTCAAAAAGGAGAAACTTTCTTAGAGCGCGTTTCAAGCTATTATGGTACGGTACTTACCGACGAAACAGAAATCGCGCCATTTAAAACTGCCTTTCTAGCATTTAAGGATGCTTATGACAGAAAGGAAGCCATTAACAATCAGAAGAAATCTCTTACCCTTGAGTGCCACGAAAAACAAGAGGTGAGTACTGCAGGCATTCGTGATCTAAGAAAACTGATTGAGGCCTCCCCTTTATGCACACCTGCTATTATGGAGGATTTGGGTTTGAACAATACCAAAAGGTATTTCGAAACAGACGAACAAAAACCCGAACTGACTCCCAAATTGGTTGCCGGAACACCGCAAGTTAAATACCGAAAAAATGGATTTACGGGCATTCGTCTGTTTTGCATTATAAACAACGGTGAGTTTAGATATGAAGAAACGGTGATCACCAATATTTATAAGGACACCAGGCCCAGAATTAATCCCAACCTACCTGAGGTAAGGGAATACTATGCCTACTACTTAGAAAACGACAAAATTGTGGGCCAAAAATCGAATATGGTTAAAATTATTCTTGAGGCCATTTCATAATTCAATAGAGGGTCTCACTTTATTTTGTGGGGCTCTCAAAATTGTTTTTCATGACAAGTGCACCCCTCTCTCTGCCGAGATCTCCCCTAAATAGGGGAGAAATGATATACTAAGATTTGAATCTGATTCAAGCATTGATATAATTAATTGAGAATAAAATTAAGTTCTTTCCCTTTTAGGGAAAGTGCCGGCAGGCGAAAGGGTGATATATTTTAATCAACAATTCTATTTAAATATAACTGAAGCGATTACCGCCTAATCAATTAAGAATAAAAGCGTATTTTGTATTAAAAGTTAATCGAATGAAATATCACGAGATTAAAGAAATAAAGAATAAACTTAGAAATAATGCAACTCCATCTGAGAAGATATTATGGAAACACATTCGTAACAGGCAGCTTTTAGGCCGAAAATTCTTACGACAACATGCTATCATTTACGACTCAAACAAAGACGAACACTTCTTTTTTGTGCCTGACTTTTATTGTGAAGCTGAAAAATTAGCTGTCGAATTGGATGGAAAGATTCATGAATTTACAAAAGAACGAGATGCGACCAGGGATGCCATAATATCAGATTTGAATATAAGGGTCGTCAGAATTAAAAATAAAGAATTGATTAATATTCCTGCAGTTTTAGAAAAGATTAAAACTTATTTTAATCTTGAGGATAATAATCTAGCCTGCAAACGAAAATCAATAAAATAACCTTTTCAAAACATCAATTTCTTTCCCTTTTTAGGGAACCGAAACGAAGTGGAGATCGTGAATACTTTTATAATCATCTATGAACAAAGTGCCGGCAGGCGAAAGGGTGATAAGTTTAAAATAAAAAGTCCAAAGATCTAGTTAATCGGTGCCCTGCACCCCTCTCTCTGCCGAGATCTCCCCTAAATAGGGGAGAAATGATATACTAAGATTTGAATCTGATTCAAGCATTGATATAATTAACTGAGAATAAAATTAAGTTCTTTCCCTTTTAGGGAACCGAAACGAAGTGGAGATCGTGAATACTTTTATAATCATCTATGAACACAGTGCCGGCAGGCGAAAGGGTGATAGGTTTAAAGATAGCAACTCTACCAAAGTCTTGGAAATCTTTAGTCATACCCAGACATTCACAGCTTACAGATAGTCAGAGCATGACCTTTATAGGTCGAGGAATGAACAATTCAAAAAAAAAATTGGTTTAATGTCTCGGAATTTTGTAAATTGATTACGTAAAGCTATTACCAGATATCATTCCCATAAAACAAAGCTCCCTTTCCTCATAGGCGGAAAGGGAGCTTTTAATATTATAGTGTATGCGAATTACAAGCCTTGGCTTGCTCCAAATACAATTGCACCAATAATAATTATTGGGTATAAAGCCAACATGACAATGGTCATGATGCCAACAAATTTGTAATGCGATTTGATATATTTCATTGCCTCGGTAAGCGTCTGCGAGCTACGAGATAATAGAGCTTCTTTAGCCTTATTCGAAAATTGAAGCAAGTAATAAATCGGGAAAAAGTAAACGCCAATCAATATTAAATAAAGAACAGCTATTCCTCCCATTGGCACTTGAGTGTAAGCACTCATCATACTTGAGGCAGCAAACAAACCAATAGAACTAAGAACACCTAAGCCCATAAATACAAAACCTAGAATGGCGAAGAACTTAGTCCACTTACGGGTTTCACGCAAATACACTTCTGCTTGGATTTCCAATACCAATTCATTCTTGTTTTCTTGTTCTCTTACTTCTAAATTCTCCATGGGTCTTAAATCGGTTAAATAAATTTTAAAATGTTTACTAAAGTAATGAAAAAAGACTAAACCATAAATTTACTTTAACTAAGCTTTTTAAAATCAGATCTTCTTTTTATAGATGTTTAAAATGGAACAGCTCACAAACAAAAGAGATGCTCAAAGCACTTTGAATGACATCATTGATATTATCTATAAGGAATTAAGACAAAGAAGTCCGAAAAAAGGCTCTGCATCTTTTTATATTCATACAGTTATTTATATATTTAGGTTCGTTAAAAAAACAAGGCTTGTTTTGAGTGATCATAAATTGACTTTAAACAAGTTATTCTAACTAAGCCACAATAATTATTAGCCCATGAAAATTCACGAATACCAAGCCAAGGAGATTCTAAAATCCTATGGTGTAGCTGTTCCCCAGGGAAAAATTGCCTTTACAGTAAAAGAGGCTGAAGAAGCAGCAAAAGAAATAGGTTTACCTGTCGTTGTTAAAGCACAAATTCACGCTGGAGGCCGCGGAAAAGGTGGAGGTGTGAAATTTGCACCCACTGCTCAAGATGTGAGTCAATACGCTAATGATATTTTAGGTATGACCCTAATCACGCATCAAACGGGTCCTGAAGGACGATTGGTGAAAAAAGTTTGGATTGAAGAAGCTTCGAATATCGCACATGAGTATTATGCGGGTATCGTTCTTGATCGTGCCTCATCAAAGGTGACCTTTATGGTTTCTACCGAAGGGGGAATGGAGATTGAGAAAGTTGCTGAAGAAACACCCGAGAAAATTCTTAAGGTTGGTGTTGATGCTTCAGTTGGACTTCAAGCTTTTCAAGCCAGAGAAATGGCTTTTTCTTTGGGATTAACAGGCTCAGCTTTTAAAAATGGTGTGAAATTCTTTCTAGCTCTATACAAAGCCTATATAGGAACCGATGCTTCTCTTTTCGAAATTAATCCATTGGTTGTAACTAAAGAAGGTGATGTAATCGCACTGGATGCTAAGGCTGATTTTGATAATAATGCCCTTTATCGTCAAAAAAATCTATTGCCATTGCGCGATTTAGACGAAGAGGAACCTTTAGAAATTGAGGCGGGTTATTCTGGATTAAATTACATTAAGCTGGATGGTAATATTGGTTGTATGGTAAATGGTGCTGGTTTGGCTATGGGAACCATGGATATCATCAAATTGACAGGTGGTGAGCCTGCTAACTTCCTTGATGTAGGAGGATCTGCTTCTGCCGAAACGGTAGAGAAAGGTTTCCGTATTATCCTTTCAGATGAAAATGTAAAGGCTGTTTTAATCAATATTTTTGGCGGTATCGTTCGTTGCGATCGTGTTGCCAATGGCGTTATTCAAGCCATCAAAAATATCAATACTAAAGTACCTATTGTTGTTCGTTTACAAGGAACCAATGCTAAAGAAGGTAAAAAACTTCTCGAAGAATCTGGCATGAATATTATTGCCGCTACAGAGCTTAAAGATGCAGCTGAAAAAGTGGTTGCGACATTGGGACAAACAGTTAGTAAGTAGGTATTAGTAAGGGGATCATGCTAAATGCCCCATCACAATTAAAACAATCAACACAATGAGTGTATTAGTCAATAAAGATACAAAACTAGTCGTTCAGGGAATTACTGGTACTGAAGGGGGATTCCATACCCAACAAATGATAGAATATGGCACCAATGTAGTAGCTGGTGTTACGCCGGGTAAAGGCGGACAAAAGTTTATGGATAGTGTACCTGTGTTCGATACAGTAAAAGATGCTGTAGCAAAAACAGGAGCCAATGCATCTGTTATATTTGTACCACCAGCTTTTGCAGCCGATGCAATTATGGAAGCTGCTGATGCAGGTATAGAGCTTGTGGTGTGTATCACCGAAGGGATTCCAACATTGGATATGATTGATGTTCATGAATTCCTTAAAAAACGTCCTAAGACGACTTTAATTGGTCCAAACTGTCCGGGAGTTATCACACCAGGTGTCGCTAAGATTGGTATCATGCCAGGTTTCATTCACAAGCCAGGTAAAATTGGTATTATCTCCCGTTCGGGAACCTTAACATACGAGGCCGTTCACCAGCTAGGTAATGCAGGTTTCGGTCAGTCTACTGCTATTGGTATTGGTGGTGACCCCATTATTGGAACCAAGCATATCGATGCGGTTAAGTTATTAAACGAAGATCCGGATACCGAAGCTATCGTTCTTATTGGTGAGATTGGAGGATCGGATGAAGAAGATGCTGCCGCTTATATTGCCAAGTACGTGAAAAAGCCTGTCGTGGCTTTTATTGCTGGTCAAACAGCGCCCGAAGGTAAACGCATGGGACATGCTGGTGCAATTATCGCAGGTGGTAAAGGAACAGCTGCTGAAAAGATGGAAGCACTCGCCGCTGCTGGTATTCACGTGGTGAAATCTCCTGCCGATATAGGAAACAAAATGAAAGAAGTTTTGGGATAATCCTCAAAGCTTATAACAATACAAAAGCCGTTCTAATAAAGAGCGGCTTTTATTTTTCATTCCAATAATACACCCTTTCGCCTACCGGCACTTTGTTCATAGATAATTATAAAAGTATTCACGATCTCCACTTCGTTTCGGTTCCCTAAAGGGAAAGATTCTTGAATTAACTTAGAATATTAATTCGTAGTTATTTTCACTCTCCCTTTCAAGGGGAGATGTCCGAAGGACAGAGGGGTGTTTGTTATAATCTTTCCTTGATTTAAGGTCAAACTCATTTTTTTTTCTAACAAATTACAATTAACACTTAGTTTTTACTGAGAGGAATGCTGAAACAAACTCTCGTTCCATGTAAATCTTTGTTCAATGTTTTAAGATCAGTCACAACGATACTTAAGTCATTTTTAGAATAGTAATTATAAATCCTAACTCTGTCGTTCAATATTTCTGTAGCCATTGATTTATGA
>NZ_JBFFKR010000206.1:0-6077 GCF_041555295.1 Ancylomarina sp.
AATACCCGTAATATTGTTCAAACCCGCTATCAATTCATCCTCAAAATGATTAATCCCACAAAAGATGATAGGCGTATTTTGAAAGTATTTTTTTCGATGATCTTTTACAAAAGACAAGGCATTGTTATCTGAGACAATAATGGCATCGTACTTTTCCTTTTGAAGTTTAAGGTCGTAGAGTTCAGTTACCTTATTAAGATACTCAAGAGACGGATTCCTCTTGGTATCAAGATATTCATAATCTAACACATACTGATTTCCTAAAGAATCCATAACTTTCTGGATACCCGAATTTACATTATCAGTCCATTGCAAGCCTTGATGATAGGAATGCAAGACAAGAACCTTTTTTCGTTCCGAAGAAAAAGATTGAAGAGATAAAAATAGGAAGCAGCTTAAAGCGATATAGTTTATCAACTTCATATATGAAATTTTAGGTTGGGGACATTTAGACCGCTAAATTTAGAATTATGATATTGTAATCCCGTTTTAATCGATGATTATTTTAAATAATTCCAATGATAATAGGTTATTTTAAGAGGTTCTAAATATAAACACAAAGTTAATTGGTATCAACACTCAAAATTAATGGAGCTTTAACAATAGCGTAGTAAAAACAGGTGCTATTTCAGACTGATGCAATCAATCTCCAGCCTAAACGCTTCTGCCTTTTTATTGGCTATCAAAAAAGCAATCTCGCACATTCTATCTCCCTGATAATTGGGCATATTCAATACGCGCCCTCTAAAACGAGGATGCATGTCTTTAAAATCAATCTCAATAGATTCCCACTCTCCGGATGTCTGAAAATCCTTCACATATGAGTGAGCATGACTCAAATCAGACTTAAGTCTAAATTGATAGGCTTTACCATCACCTTTAAGTTTCAGAATCACCTTCTTATATTTGATCACTTCCAGACTTTCGAATCGATAACGTACAGAAGAAAAGCCGCCATTGTTTTCTAAAGAAACTTGTCCTGAAAACACACCATTCCCTTCTGAATTAACAGCAAAATCGGCTTCAGATCTTCCGCCCATAACCACATCGTTAACGACAGCCCAATTACCGACTTCATCACCTTTTTTAAAATCGAAAAGAATAAAAGTATTCACCATCATCATACAAATTATAAGAGTTAAAGTTTTCATCTTCTGAAATTAAACATTTCCTTTCAGACTCTGACACTATTTTAAAACCAAGGATTGAATTAATTCTTCCCTTCCCATTCCAGATAAAACTGATTGAGATAAGTATTCATAAATTCATGACGTTGTTCTGCCATTCTCTTTCCCGATTCGGTATTCATCCTATCCTTTAAAAGAAGCAGTTTTTCATAAAAATGATTCAATGTTGGTGCATTAGAATTCTTATATTCCTCCTTGCTCATGTTTAAATTAGGCTTGATATCGGGATTGTAAATCTCTCTATTCTTATGCCCCCCATAATTAAATGTTCGGGCAATACCGATGGCTCCTAGCGCGTCTAAGCGATCGGCATCCTGAATCACATCAAGCTCAGCAGATTTAAATTCTTGCTCCAAATTACCACCTTTAAAGGAAATATTAGAGATAATATTCTCAACATGAACAATCACTTTCTCATCCACTTTAAGTGATTGCAAAAACTCTCTAGCTAAACGTGGCCCCACAGTCTCGTCACCATCATGAAATTTAGAGTCGGCAATATCGTGAAGCAAAGCGCCCAACTCCACAACAAACAAATCCACATCTTCTGATTGTGCAATCTGCTTGGCTGATTTCCAGACACGATAAATATGCCACCAATCGTGACCACCTTCGGCATCAGCTAAAACTTCCTTTACAAAGTCGACCGTTCTTTCTACAATTTGCTCTTTATTCATTTATCTAATTTCAAGTCATTTTCAATAGTGGTTATCACGAGTCAAATGTTATGGACAGCAACAAATGTTTTGACGCAGATTTTAATGATCCTATATGATTCTATGTACAAGACTGAAATAAATCTTTTCAAAATCATATTTAATCCGTGTCTAAAAATACTTTAATGATTGTTGTTGATAATGCCATCGTTCATGAATCGTGATAATCCTGAATATTTATAATCTCTCTCAAATATATCAAACTTTGTTGCATTGGGCATAGCATCCAAAAACTCTCTTCGAATTAATTTATTCCTATCAGGAATATTTCTGCTTTTTTTCACAACTTTACGTCTTCACAATCTGATATATGTTTAAACAGAATCTTCCCAACACAAAAAATTACATACAAGAGCAACTCTTGTTTAAGGCTCAAATTCAGGCTTTAAATGATGAGTTAAATACCATTGAGCAAGAAACTCAGGCTTTTGAAGCGAAACTTCGTGCCATCCTCATCGATATGATTATCGAGGAACAAGAGCTCAGCGACCTGTATAGACAAATGCAGAAAGCTAAAAAGGAGAAACGCTTAGAACAGAAAAAGAAAGGGAAGAACTACAAAGAACCCAAAGGCATTAAAGTTATTTCTAAACAAAATGAAACGTCGACTAAGTCAAAGGAAGAAAACAAAGAACTAAAACGCCTTTACAGAGAAGCCATGCTGCATGTGCATCCCGATAAATTTTCGATGGAAGAGAATAAGATTGATATTGCGACCGAAGTCACGAGTAAATTGATAGAGATTTATAAAACAGGTAATTTAAGAGAACTACAGCTCTTTCATGCTCATATTTTTTCGGGGAATGCCCTATTACAAACCGAAGATACACACAGAGCTCATTCGGAATCATCAATTGAAGACAGTTATTTGAGACAGGAAAAAGAAGCCCTCGAACAGCAATTAATCCGAGCTAAAAACAGACAGACCTACAGGGTGCTTAAAGATTATGAAAATCCCATGCTATTTGCTGAGGAACTAAAGGCCTACTACGCCGATCGAATTTTTAAACTGAGAAAACGAACCCGGAAAGCTCAAGCTTAAAACTTTCCAAACTGATTATCTCTAACACCCATCTAAGTTCAAATTCATCTTTTGAATTAGATGAATATATTTAGAACCTATGTCGAATACGGTGGGTAACTATTGTATACCACGAAGTGGTTAAATTTGAATAACCGCACCTGAAAAGTGCGGTAGTAATGGTGTTAGTCATCATCCATGAAATGGGTGAACCTATTAATTATCTCCGCCTAAGGCGGAATGATTTACTACTCGATAATAACCACCCACTTCGCAGGAGGTTATTCAAATTCAGCCCCATGCGGGTCTACTTTATTAGTTTTCCGAAAAATACATTACCCACCTAAATCAACTTAGAACCTATATTTAACAACTAACATGTTAATAAGCTTGCGATTAAATTTGTGTTCATCTGTTTAATCTGTGGATTCCTTATTTCTTTCCAATTATCTAATGCTGATAATAGATAATACTATTCCTGAGCGCCATAACTCTTTGCCGTATCGATCCAAAGTTCGGCAAGATCTTTTGGATTTGCACCCAAACCACGAGCAAGATGTAAGGCCACACCCATAATTAAAACTGAAGCTTCATGTAATTCTTGATTGGTTTGTAAGGCTCCAAATTTCTCTTGTACCTTTAATTGGAGCAAGTCGTTATGCTTTATAACAAATGCCATAGGATCATCATCAGAAATTTCTGGAATCATCAAACAATCTAACCACTCATGTCCTATACTGTCTGCTAATACTTCTGGAAGCTCATCACCCATTTTTCTCCATAGAGGCAATGTTGCCTTATCTCCAGATTCAGACAAGCCCGTATCAAGCAGTAATTCAAATGCGATATCCGCTATATTTTGCATCAGTCCTAAATAGGCATCTTGAGCCGTTTCGAACTTTTCGGTCATCTGCCCTTTTAGATATTCACCCACACTAAATTGAGGTAATTCTACAACTTCACAGCAGGGTTCCAAACAAGGAAATTCATCGCCTTGGTACATATAGTGAACTTCTTCGCTTTGTACCTGTCGACCCAGAGGATATAGGCGACAAGCTAGTGGACGCCCCAAATGGACACTACATCCAAAGTTATCGACATATTGAGAACAAGCTTGTTGATCCTTCCAGCCTGCTTTTCCATCGAATTTTAAACGAATTCCTCCAAACTCGCAATACTGATCGCGGAATTCTCTTGCCGTATTTTTCTTCTCATTGGCAAGATTAAGCAATTCCCAAGGATTAAGATAAATAATTTTCCCAAAGCAGCAATTCCCCGTTCGTGAACAGGTTAGAGGTAATATATCTTGAAGATTAAGTTTGTTTGTTTGCATTATTATTCCTTGATTTTTCTCTTGTTAAATATAACAAGTCAGATAAATTTCAATTACTAAATTGTTAAAACATGATTTGAAAGCACAAAGCTATCAAATTCCATAAAATGACATTTGCTATTTTTCACTTAATTCGCGATGGTTGGCTTAATAGCTTGTAACAGTTCGTATAAGAATTGCAGCTAATTGCGGACTTCATTTCTGTGAAGGTACAAGAAGGTTAATACGAGCTATAATCCTTAAATGGGTTACTCAACTGACTATTATTCTCAGACATTATTGTGCTTAGTACTTGTCTGATTTTTTCGTGTTCTTATAGTGTTTTATCATCTTTCCAAAATCCTTGTCTTTCTTTCGTTTTTTGGCAACAGTCGATTCGAAATGCTCTTTTTCCTTCTCCATTTTCAGGTAGTTTGCATAAGAGTTCTCGTCAATTTCTCCTTGGCGAACGGCTGTTAAAACGGCGCAGTCAATTTCAGTGGTGTGTGTGCAGTCTTTGAATTTACAATCTTTTGATAGCTGGATTATGGCATCAAATGTCTTTTCCAATCCTCCAGTTGAATCTGCGATCCCCACTTCCCTCATTCCAGGATTATCAATTAGAATACCTCCATTTTCAAGCACTAATAATTCTCTGTGACTTGTAATGTGTCGTCCTTTACTTGTGCTTTCACTTATCGTGTTTGTTTTCATCCGTTGTGTACCTGAAAGATTGTTTAAAAGAGACGATTTCCCTACTCCAGATGAACCTAACAAACAGTATGTTTTTCCCTTTATTATTGATTTTTTCAGTGTTTCTATTCCTTTTTGGGATTCATTGCTTATCGCAATGACTGGAATCTTTTTTACTCTTTCTCGAACTCTAAAAATTAGATTTGATAATTCAGATTCGTTTATCAAGTCAATTTTGTTGAGAATGATAATAGGTTCTACATTTGATATATTACAGATTGTCAGATACCGCTCCAATCGATTGATATTAAAATCATAATCGACTGATTGCATTATAAAAGCGAAGTCAATGTTTGTTGCTATTATTTGTTTCTCTCCTTGCTTGCCAACAGCTTGTCTTTCAATGATGGTTTTTCTCGGAAAAACAGCGTGAATAAGCACTCTATTTTCATCAAATTCAGAAAAGGCTACCCAATCACCTACAGCAGGAAAATCAGACCTTTTGTTTGCCGTAAATCTTAAATTTCCAATTATCTCTGCATCATATTCATTCTCAACGGTCTTTACAACATACCTTTCTTTATGTTCTAAAATCACACGCCCTACTCCAAATGAATCAAAGCCTTGGTCTTTTCTGTAATTCTCTAAATATTCGTTATATCCTAAATCTTCAAGTTTCATTTCTTTCAAATTAAGGTTTTTTTGTATTAAACGCAACGGATCGTATAAGAATAGTAGCCGACTGCGTTGCACTTTCTTGTCAAGTTGCACAAAAGTTGAAGCGGGCTACAAGCTTAGGATAACCAACTGTCCCGGCAATTTTTTATGCCTGATACATGACGCAGCCTATTAATTTGTTTTGATGTTTGTTGTTTGAATTTGCCCAATATTTTAGGGATTATCATTTTCCTACATTCTTTATGGTATTGTTTTATTTCATTGATGCTGGGTTGATATTCAGGGTTGATTCACCACTGTTGGTTTGATAATGGTGATGATGCTTGCAGAGAAAATTCATGAATTTTCTTTACGGTATCATTTATCATGTCGTTATCATTATCAATCGTCCATATCCCATTATCGAAACCATAATCGCCCAAGGAAACAATCATATGGATATGATTAGGCATAACTGTCCAAACATTCAT
>NZ_JBFFKR010000207.1:0-6054 GCF_041555295.1 Ancylomarina sp.
AAATGCATGGAAACCCTCATCATTGGGTGTTATTATAAATCAATACAAACGTATATGTACGATAAATGCCAGAAAAATTCATGCCGATTTTGCATGGCAAAGTCGATTCTACGATCATATCATTCGGAATGATGAAAGTTTAGAGAGAATCAGAGATTATATCAAAAGCAATCCTTCAAAATGGATGAAGGATCAGTTTTATGAATGAGAATGATATACCGAAGCAAGATAAAGTGAAAATGGCCCCTTATTCCGAAACGTTTTCGGTCTAAGGGGCCTGTTGTAAGTCATAAATTATAGCCGTTGAGGGTTCATACTATTGGGCTTCATCGAAATAAATATCATGCTTCCAAAATCGTGTTAAAAAATCCAGGTTTGGGGAGAATACGGTATCGAATTCTGAAGAAAGGCCACTTAGCTGCTCTTTGTACTGATCGAAGTAGTATTGCGTTAATTCCTTTGAGGCATGTTTAGAAACAATGACATCCCAAAATTTGTCTCTCAACTTCTCAGCCTTGTAGAAAGGGTTCTTTTCGTCAGGAATAATATCGACAAAATTGTAACAAATCTCCATACCCTGCTTCGAATTAATAAAAATAAAAGCTTCGGTCCATCTTCTATTAAATTCATCTAATTCATCAGCTCCAATTTCAATCTTTATATCATCACTGCCCTCGGGCAGTTTAATGTTCTCGCATTTTCGATAATAACAACCAAAGTCTGATACAAATTTAGACAGCTCTTTCGATGGCATAAAAGCAATGGGAGAGTTCTTGTTAAAAGAGATAAAGTGTTTCTTCTGTTTTTCAAGTTCTTCATTTTCTTTTCTCTGTACGTCTGCATCTAAAAAGGCAACACCCTGTTTGCTTTCTTCCGATGCTTTTTCATCCAGTATGAAATCGGCGTCAAAATTTTGATACAAAACAATGCCGCTGTTCCACCATTTGCCTTGCCATTGGTTTAACGATAGATGAAGAATAGATTCGTTGGGAATCAAGCCTTTATTGGGCGTGATGGATTGCTTTGTTAGCTCAAATCGTCTTCCTGAAGCGATATGTTCGACGATGAGATCGTCCTCATCCTCACTTTTATAGATAAAAGGGGCTCTTATACTTTTCGAAATATTTAAAACATCCTGATATAAGGGATGAGATTTGCCAATAAGGCTGGCTGCCCATTCTTTACCATTTAAAGCAAGCAGTCGGGTGCGATAGTGCCATATAAAGTGGAATCGGTTTTCGAATAAATTAGCATTCCAAGTGTCTTTTTCATGCTGAGTTCTCATATCCGAATAGTCTTCGGCTAAGTGGGTCTCCTCAAAATCTCTGAGTCTCTTAAATGCGTCAGGATAAAAAAGGTAAGTATTAAATAGAATATTATCGATAAGATCTCTTACATAAATGATATGACAAGCTTCATGTGGTAAGCTATAATATTTTTTCAGATCCTCGTTAACTTCATAATCAATGGTTTCCTCGTTCACAACATCTATGAGTTGATCGATCAGACCAGCCATAAAAAGGCTGCCCAAATAGACAATAGTATCAGGTTGTTTCACACTTAGGTAATACCAAACTAAAAATTGAATATCGCTGGAATTGATAGAAATACCTTCGTCATAACCTTCGCTGGAAAAAGGAACTGCATGCCCGTAAAGTTCTTTATGCTGGCGCCTAAATGTATGATAAATGTGAGTTTCCGAAACAATATCTTCAATAAAAGAGGCCAGCATACATGCAAATTCAGTAGCATCTTCCTCTTGCATGTCGTTATCTTCGGTAAAGTAAAGATCTTCTATCAATACATCTTTAAATTGATTAGCCAGATTAATATAGCAAGAGTCACTTATGGCTTCCTCCTTATAGGGTTTTAGTGATAGCCAATCGTGAATAGTAATTTCATTATTTTGCATAGTGTTATATGTTTATTAAATCATTTATAGGTTTCAATGTTAAATAAAGGTAAGTAACTTTAATGAAAAAATGTTCATATTGATAATTAAATTGAAGGAGGTGATTGCTTATATCTTAGAATTCATTTAAACAATTAGAACGACTTAAGTCTGTTTTAATAATTATTGTTGGCTCGAATATTTGTTTTTTGTTGAAAACAAATTAGTCCTAAATAATCGCTTTTTTAGGATGATTGTTTATCTTTGAATTCCTTGAAAAAGTAAGAATAAGAACTAATCGTTTCGTTTATACCTCAGTATGGAGAATTTTATCGTTTCGGCACGAAAATATCGCCCCTCAAGCTTTCAAACAGTAGTTGGTCAGCAGTCTATTACTATTACCCTAAAAAATGCCATTAAAAACGCTCACTTGGCTCACGCCTACTTGTTTTGTGGCCCACGTGGGGTAGGTAAGACCTCTTGTGCGCGAATTTTTGCCAAAACCATTAATTGCTCCAATGTGAGTTCCGATTTTGAGGCTTGTAATGCCTGTGAGTCGTGTATGGCTTTTAACGAGAATCGTTCTTATAATATACACGAGCTTGATGCTGCTTCTAATAATTCGGTAGACGATATCAGAACCTTGATCGATCAGGTGCGTATTCCTCCTCAAATTGGGAAATACAGTGTTTATATTATCGATGAGGTTCATATGTTATCTCAATCGGCATTTAATGCTTTTCTTAAAACATTGGAAGAGCCACCTGCACATGCGATATTTGTTTTGGCAACGACGGAGAAACACAAAATTATTCCAACTATTTTGTCGCGCTGTCAGATATTCGACTTTAATCGAATAAAGGTAGCTGACGCAGTGAATCATCTAAAGCATATCGCCAAGGAAGAAGGCATAACGATTGATGAGGAAGCTTTGAATGTGATTGCTCAGAAAGCTGACGGTGCCATGCGTGATGCCTTGTCGATTTTCGATCAGATAGTAAGCTTCTCGGGTAAGAATATCAATTTCGAAAATGTTATTCAGAACCTGAATGTTTTGGATTACGACTACTATTTTAAAATGGTAGATGCTTTCCTTGCTGGTAAGGTGACCGATGTTTTAATCTTATTCAACGAAATTGTTGAGAAAGGCTTCGATGGTCATCATTTTATAGCCGGTTTAAGTTCTCATATCCGAGACATCCTTGTGGGTAAAGATGTAGAGACTCTGCAATTACTAGAGGTCAGCGAAAGTGTGAAAGAGAAATATACCGAGCAGGCTAAGATATGCGAAGTCGATTTCTTATACGATGCTTTAGGTATTCTTAACGAATGTGATATACATTATAAGAGTAGTCAAAATCATCGCTTACTTATCGAACTTACCCTAATTCAATTGTCCCAGATAGTTGAATCAAAAAAAAAAGGAGCTAGTCTGAAGAAAAATTTCAGACGACTATTAAAAATACGAGTTGAGGGGAGAGCCTCAGCTCCCAAAGTTGCAGGAGCTAAAGATAAAGCTCCTGTTCATCCGCAACAAGAAGCTCAGAAGCCAGCCCAGAGCTACTCAGGGCAAAGTCAGCAAAAGGTTTCCACTACATCAAGTTCAGGTCCAACCTCAATATCAATAAAAGCGGCCATGAGCCGAGGTATTGTGAGTAGACTTGCCTCTTCACCTAGCCCAGAGATCAAATCAAAAGAATCAGAGGCTAAATATACAAATGTCCAAAGTCAGCCTTATACTTCGGAATCAGTCGTTGAAAAGCTCAAGGAATATACCATTGTTCGAGAAAAGAGCGATCGAATTCGCTTAGCAATAGCGAATTGTGAAGCTGAAATAAGAACAGGCGGGCAATTGGTTATTAAAGTCAGTAACCAGATACAAGAGGATGATATAACCGTTGTTAAAAATGAAATGGTTAATTATCTGAAAAGAGAATTACAGAACTCGACTATCGATTTTATAATCGAAATAACACAAACTGAAACAAAAAGACGCTTGTACACGGATACGGACAAATTCAAATATTTGTGTCAAAAAAATCCATTTTTGGAGCAGCTAAAGCAGAAATTTTCCCTCGACTTCGAATAATTTAGATTAAATAGCCCTAAAAGGGATGATAAATCGGATGATTACACGAGTGTTTTTATGTCTATAGTGCTGATAGTCTAGTTGTTTTGATTAAAGAAAAAAATCGTTAAAAAAAAAGCACTTTTATATTCTGAAATAAAAAAAATCTATATGTTTACCCTCGAATTAGACGCTGTTTAATTCACAAGAAATACACACAATCAAGTATTATTTTTTTCATTAAAAATTACACAAAACACCAACTGACATGGCAACAAGGTCAAAAATTATTTACACAAAAATTGATGAAGCTCCAGCTTTAGCTACTTATTCATTATTGCCTATTATTAAGGCATTTGTAGTAGCTTCAGGTATCGAAGTTGAAACTAAAGATATTTCTTTAGCAGGGAGAATTATCGCTAACTTCCCAGAGAATTTGACTGAAGATCAAAAGATCTCTGATTACCTAACAGAGCTAGGTGATTTAGCAAAAACTCCAGAGGCTAACATTATTAAGTTGCCAAATATCAGTGCATCTATTCCTCAGCTTAAATCTGCTATTGCAGAATTACAAGCTAAAGGTTACAAGTTACCAAACTACCCAGAGGAAGCTACAACTGAAGAAGAAAAAGCATTACAAGCTCGTTTTGCTAAAGTTCTTGGTTCAGCAGTAAACCCGGTTTTACGTGAAGGTAACTCTGACCGTCGTGCAGCTGCTTCTGTAAAGAAGTATGCTCAAAATAACCCTCATCGTATGGGGAAATGGTCAGCTGATTCTAAAGCACACGTAGCTCACATGACTGAAGGAGATTTCTACGGAAGTGAGAAATCTGTGACAATGGCTAAGGCTACTGATGTAAGAATCGAGTATGTTGACAACAATGGTACTGTAACAGTATTAAAAGAGAAGCAAGATCTATTGGAAGGCGAAGTTATCGATACATCAGTAATGAATGTAAGAGCTTTACGTGCTTTCTATGCAAAAGAAATTGCATCTGCAAAAGAAGAAGGTCTACTATGGTCGCTACACTTAAAAGCTACCATGATGAAGATTTCTGACCCTGTAATGTTTAAGCATGCTGTTGAAGTATTCTACAAAGAAGCTATCGAGAAGCATGCTGACACAATCAAAGAGTTAGGCGTAAACTTCAATAATGGTTTAGGCGATCTTTATAATAAAATTCAAAATCTTCCTGAAGCTAAGAGAACTGAAATCGAAGCTGATATCATGGAGATTTACAAGTCTCGTCCTGATATAGCGATGGTTGATTCTGATAAAGGAATCACTAATCTACATGTACCAAATAACGTAATTATTGATGCTTCAATGCCAGTAGTTGTTCGTGATGGTGGAAAAATGTGGAACCCAGCAGGCGAATTACAGGATACTAAAGCATTGATTCCAGATCGTTGTTATGCTACAATGTTCCAGGTTTGTTTCGATGACTGTAAGAAAAATGGTGCATACGACGTAGCGACTATGGGTTCTGTATCAAACGTTGGTTTGATGGCTCAGAAAGCTGAAGAGTATGGTTCTCATGACAAGACTTTCATGGCTCAAGGAAACGGTACTATCCGTGTTGTTGAGTTTGATGGTACAGTTGTTATGGAACAAGCTGTTGAAACAGGTGATATCTTCAGAATGTGTCAGGTTAAAGATGCACCTATTCAGGATTGGGTTAAATTAGCCGTAAACAGAGCTAAAGCAACTCAAACGCCAGCTATATTCTGGTTAGATGAGAACAGAGCTCACGATGCTCAGTTGATTTCTAAAGTAAATACTTACCTGGCAGACCACGATACAACCGGATTAGATATTCGTATTCTTAAGCCAGTTGAAGCTATTGCTTTCTCACTTGAGCGTATCCGTAAAGGAGAAGATACAATCTCAGTAACTGGTAACGTATTGCGTGACTATTTAACTGACCTTTTCCCAATTATTGAACTTGGAACTTCTTCTAAGATGCTTTCTATCGTTCCATTGATGAATGGTGGTGGATTATTCGAGACGGGTGCAGGTGGATCAGCTCCTAAGCACGTTCAGCAATTCGAAAAAGAAAATCACTTACGTTGGGACTCACTTGGTGAATTCCTT
>NZ_JBFFKR010000208.1:0-6029 GCF_041555295.1 Ancylomarina sp.
GGATTTCAAACGGCTGAAGATAACTTCACAGAAGCGAAATGTGAATTAGAAACTCTGAGTGATTATAACACCATGATCGATCGTGCTCTCGAGATTGGATACATCAAGAACGAAGATGTTGATCAGTTGAAAGAATGGCGCAAGGATCCTTCAACTTGGATGCAGAAATAAAAGCTAGAAATAGCCAATAAAAAATAAAGCAGGAGAGAGTGTCTTATCATGAGGCACCCTCTTTTGTATTCTAAAAGAAAATATATATGTCAACAACGAAGATTGTAAGTGATATCAAAATTATTCCCAATCATGTGAATAGTATTTATTCCTTTTTATCTGATTTTAGAAAAATTGCTAAAGTTTTTGAACTGGCTTCAGAAAACCCTGAAGTGCAAGCGAAAATTGAAGAGCAAACTAATAAGAAGATGAATTTCAAGGATCAAATTGAGCATTGGGAGGCTACCGAAGACAATTGTTCTTTTGTAATTAAAGGTTTTGGTGAAGCTGGTTTGCAGTTTGTTGAAAAAGACGAAAACAAAAGTCTAAAATTAACAGGATACGGTCGTAGCCCTTTTGAATTTTACATTTGGATTCAGCTAATTGAGCAAGGACCTTATGAGACAAAGCTTCGATTAACCGTTCATGCCGAGTTGAACGCCATGATGAAGATGATGTTGAAAAAGAAGCTTGAAAAAGGAATTGACCAATTGGCAGAGGGAATGACTCAAATTCCTTACCAAAATCTTCAAAATATTGAATAGACCCGATACTGCCATTTAACTGGAATTGAAAAGCTGTTGAAATTATCAACAGCTTTTTGTTTACTAGCTAAATATGAGTAGATTTGGAGTATAATGAATCTAAATAACAATAAATATGTATTTTTGGCCTGGCTTCTTGCTTTGGCTTTTACGCTGCCTCTACTTGTAAAGGCAGAGCATTTGATGTTTCCAAATCACGAACATCATAACTATTCTTGTCAACACTCAAAATCAGATTTAGAAGATGTTTGTGAAATTTTAGAGTTCGATTATTTCTTTTTCGTGCCCTCGGATGTGATTAGCATTCCCACGGTTTCGGTAATCGAATTCAATACCTTCCTATTAGATTATTCGCAGTTTACTACATCTAAGTGTAAATTGGGTTATAGTTTAAGAGCCCCCCCAAGTCATGCAAGTTTTTTCGTTTTAGAGAATATATTGGAGGTTTAATTCCGCCTTTGCATTCTCAAATTTATTTCTGATTATCAAATAATCGGATTGGATGTTTATGGATTTAATCGAGATTTAGAGATCGATTAAACCTACCTGCGTTCACACTCCTTATACTTTACAAATAAGAAACTTGCAAAATATGATTCGTTATATATTGGCATTATTACTCATATTGCCACAATTTACATTTGCTTCGGGAGCACTTAAAAATAATAAACTATCAGGAACCATTTTCGATCAAAATAGTCAAGCTCCATTGTCTGGAGTCAGTATTTTTATTCCTGAACTCGAAAAAGGAACGCTTAGTCAAGATGACGGTGCATATCACTTGGATGATCTGCCAGATGGTAGTTTTAGTATTCAGTTTTCCTATATGGGTTATGAAACTGTCATTAAAACACTAACATTAAAGAACTCAGATTGCAATTTGGATATTAACTTAGTGTTTACTTCGGTTACAACTCAAGATATTGTTGTATCAGGAGGTTTCCCATCTGCTCAGCATGAAAATTCAATTAAAATATCGGTTTTGCCTAAGCATGAACTTGATTTTTTAGTATCTCCATCAATAGGGGAAAAATTAACGAGCATTCCGGGTGTTGACCTCATTTCGAGGGGTCCGGGAGTTAGCACGCCAGTTATCAGAGGTTTATCCATTAACAATCTTATCTTTCTAAACAATGGTGTTAGGCTCGAAAACTTCCAGTTCTCTGTTGATCACCCATTTTTAATAAGTGATCAGGGTATCGATCATATTGAGGTGATTAAAGGTCCTGCATCGTTACTTTACGGTTCCGATGCTATGGGAGGCGTCATTAATATTGTTCGTGAAAAGCCAGCCCCTTCAAATTCGATTAAAGCTGATATTAGCAGCGAATATCATAGTGTGACTAATGGTTTTAATAAGAGCATTGGTATTAAAGGCACCTCCGAAAATTGGTTTTGGATGCTGAGAGCCAACCAGCAATCTCATCATGATTATAAAGATGGGAAAGGTGATTATGTGCCAAACACGCGTTTCAATTCAGGAGGTTTACAATTAGGTCTGGGTGTGATTAAGAATTATGGAAGTTTTAAAATTTACTATGACTACTTACGGCCTAAATTCGGGATGACCAATGAAGAGTCTATTCCTTTGGTAGCAAAAGGACAAATGAAGAATCGTTATTGGTATCAGAATTTAACTCAACATCTGATATCATCTCGAAATCGACTGTTTATTGGAGATTTTAAACTTGAGTTGAATGCAGCTTATCAATTTAATCAGCGAAGATTGAATGGGAATCCTGAATCTGCATCTTTTCGTTTGGTTGACATGGATTTAAATACCTTGACTTACGATAGTAAGCTCTATTTTCCCAGTTTGGAGAGTACAGAGTTTTTAATTGGTATTCAAGGGATGCATCAAACGAATAGGAATCACAAAGCACCTAATCGTATCATTCCTAATGCAAACATTGATGATTTTTCAATTTTTTCGCTTTTAAAAACGGATATCAATCGTATTGGTCTTCAATTAGGACTTCGTTACGATTACAGAGCACTTTATGTACCCGAACAAGAGGCCGGAGGACACTCTCATAGTGAAGCGGAAGAACAACAGGAGCCTGGAGTAGAAGAACTCGATGAGGAAATGGTGGATATTAATCGAAGTTTTAATAATCTGAATGCCTCTATAGGAGCAACTTTTCATGTTTCAGATGATTTACTTTTAAGGACTAATTTTGCCAGTGCCTATCGTGTACCTAATTTGGCAGAGCTATCTCAACATGGTTTGCATGGAAACCGTTTTGAGGAGGGAAATCCGAATCTCGATCCACAAAAAAGTATTGAGTCTGATCTGGGAATTCATTATCACTCTCAGAATAGTAATATCGATTTGTCTTTTTTTTATAATAAGGTCTACGATTTTATTTATTTAGAACCTGGTGATGAGCCAGCACCAGAGGGAACTGGTTTCGTTTATGAATATGGACAACAGGATGCAAAACTTTATGGAGGAGAAGTTGCTATTAATGTGGTTCCTTTTAAGTTTTTAAAGGTCCACTCTGATTACGCTATGGTTATTTCTAAGCATGATAATGGAGATCGATTGCCATTTACACCACAACACAAGTTGAATAATTCCTTGCGGTTTTTTTATAAAGGAAATAGCACTTTGGATTCTCCTTTTATAAATTTATCATGGAAACATGCTTTTAAACAAAGTCATCCTGCCCAGTTTGAAACTGAAAGCAGTGCATACAATTTATTTGCAATACAAGTGGGAACGGGATTGAAACTTGGGAAATATGCTGCAAATTTTATGCTGACAGCTGACAATATCTTAAATGAAAAATATACCGATCATCTATCAACACTTAAGTCATTGGGGTATTTAAATTCAGGACGCAATATCAGTGTTAAATTAGCAATAGAATTATAAAGAGTAATAAGAGGTGAGCTATTTAATAAAGCTCACCTCTTTAAAATTATAGGTTCTGACTTGTTGCTCTTCGTCTTGAATCTGTAGTTGACCAAATTCAGAAATACCAACAATGCGGCCTTTGAACAATCCTCCTTCATCTTCGAATGTATGTTCTTCTTTCATCCAATACATTGCCTTTAGATAATCTTCTTCTAATTCGTTGCCATTCCCATTTATCAATTGGAAATATCGATTTTCAATGGAAGCCAATAGTTTTACCAATTCTTTTTCAAGATCATAAGTTTCTTTTGTCAGTATATGAAGTGAAATAGGGTTGGGAGCATCTGAAAAAAACTGTTCCTGATTAATATTTAGCCCAATGCCACATACCGAATGTGACAGATAAGCACCCATAATAGAATGTTCAATTAAAATTCCAGCAATTTTTTTGTCACCCACATAAATGTCGTTGGGCCATTTTACTGAAACATTTTCAGAATAAGTACTTAAATAATCTTTGACTCCTAATGAAATGATCATTGAAATCTGAAATTGATCCTGTGCTTTTATAAAATCAGGTCGAAGTATGAGACTAATGGTAAGGTTTTTGCCACTTTCACTTTCCCATGCATTTGTTTGCTGTCCGCGGCCTTCTGTCTGATTTAATGCCATAACGACAGTGCCACCTGACGGATTGGTATCTTTAATCAGTTGAAGAGCATGCAAATTGGTTGAGTCAAGTTGTTCGACTCGAATAATACGTTCAGAAATAAATAAATTTGGCATAGTAGAATTCAAATTTGATTTTGGTGCAAAATTAAGACGAAGATTTCGATTTCTAAGACTTCAAACTCTGTTTTTATCATATCAACCTAAATCTAAAGTTTGCTTTATTATAATAGACTTAAAAAAAAATTATCTTTGTAAGAGTAAATTTAATATATGACTAAAAAAAGAGAACATTTACCAGAAAAATTAGTCGATACGATTATTGAAGCTTTAAAGGATTTAAAAGCGGTTGATATTGTAAGTGTTGATTTAAAAAATGTAAGTGGTGCCGTATGTAAGTATTTTATTATTTGTAACGGAACCTCAAATACACATGTTTCTGCACTTGCAGATAATGTACAAGAGGAAACATTAGAAAATTTAAATGAAAAAGTGTGGAGGGTAGAAGGTAAACAAAACGCTCAATGGGTGCTTTTGGATTATGCCGATGTTGTCGTTCACGTTTTTCAAAAAGAATATCGTGATTATTATCAATTGGAACAACTTTGGGCTGATGCTAATATAACTTATATCCCAAATGTTCATTAATCAGTAGAAATAGAATTATACAAAATATAATGACAGAAAAGAAATCGCCTAACACGCCTCCTCCTTCAGATAAGAAAGGAAAGGGTCCAAATAATATGATGAAGGTTCCTAAATTCAATGCTTATTGGATTTATGGAATTATAGCTCTTTCGTTTTTAGCCATTCAATATTTTACTTACCAACAAAACCCTAAGGAAACAAGTTGGCATAAGGTGAAAGTTGAAATGTTACGTAACCATGATGTTGAGAAAATTGAGATTGTACGTAACCTTGGTAACGTTAATGTTTTTATTAAAGATGCGAATCTAGAAAAGTACCCGGATTTATTTTCAAATTCATTTGATTCACCATCGAAGGCGGGACCTCATTATTTCTTTACAATTGGTTCTATCGAGAACTTTGAGGATAATTTGGAAAGTGCTCAAGAATCCATGCCTGAAGCCGATCGAGTTGCCGTAAAATATGTCGATCACAAAGATTACTTTGGTGATATCATAGGATTCTTATTTCCTATTCTCATTATTCTTGCTATTTGGTTCTTTGTATTTAAGAGAATGAGCAAAGGTGCTGGCGGTGGTGCTGGTGGCGGAAATATCTTTAATGTTGGAAAATCAAAAGCGAAAGTTTTCGATAAGGAATCTGATATTAAAACAAACTTTAAGGATGTTGCAGGTTTGGCTGAGGCTAAGCAAGAAGTCGAAGAAATTGTAGAATTTTTGAAATTTCCTGAGAAATATACTCAATTGGGTGGTAAAATACCTAAAGGTGCATTACTAGTAGGCCCTCCGGGAACAGGTAAAACACTTTTGGCAAAAGCTGTGGCTGGTGAAGCCCACGTGCCATTCTTTAGTATGTCAGGTTCTGATTTTGTTGAGATGTTTGTTGGTGTTGGTGCCAGTCGTGTTCGCGACCTATTTAAGCAAGCTAAAGAGAAAGCACCATGTATCATCTTTATTGATGAGATTGATGCTATTGGTCGTGCTAGAGGTAAGAACCCAAATATGGGATCTAACGATGAGCGTGAGAATACATTGAATCAGTTATTGACAGAGATGGATGGTTTTGATACCAACTCGGGTGTTATTATTCTTGCAGCA
>NZ_JBFFKR010000209.1:0-5961 GCF_041555295.1 Ancylomarina sp.
AGAAAACCTGAAGATTTAGAGAAAGCCATTCGACTTGCAAAAGAAAAAGGAGCTAAAGGCATTTCAATTTTTAGTGCTGATGACTTAAGTAATGAACAAAAGGCTATTTTTATCAAACTGAAAAAAGAACTTCAAAACAAATAAGCTATAGTCAGATGTATACAAAAGAAGCCTGTGTCGAAAATTTAAATGAAGCCATTAAAGCTGAACAATTAGGTGCAGATAGAATAGAACTTTGTGCCAATTTAAATGTGGGGGGAACTACCCCTGCATTTGAATTGATACAAGAGGTAAAGACCAAACTAAGCATTCCCATAAGGGTAATGATCAGACCCCGAGGCGGTGACTTTATCTATTCCAAACCTGAAATTGAATGCATGCTGACTCAAATAGAATATTGTAAAAAACTGAAGCTTGAAGCTGTTGTATTTGGCATCTTAAACTCTGACAAAACTTTAGATATTACATCAATAAAGAAGTTAGCTCAAAAAGCTTATCCCTTAAAAGTCGTTATCCATAAAGCGATTGATGAAACGCCTAATATTATTCAGGCGTGTAAAGATCTAATTTCAACAGAACAAATCACAACGATATTGACTTCAGGAGGCAAAGAAACTGCAGAAGAAGGCTTGGCAATTTTAAAATCTCTAGTTGACATAGCTGGAGACAAAATTGAAATTATGCCAGCAGGCAAAATCACTAAGAACAATTTAGATAAGCTCCATGATTTTCTTTACGCAAGAGCTTATCATGGAAAACTGATTGTAGGGAAATTATTCTAAATAATCACCTTCATTATTTAATTAATAATTAAACAAGCAAACTATGTCATGTTTATCACATATAATGAAAAGCAAGGCATACAAAATGACCTAAACTCAAAAACCCATTTCATATGAAGGCACTGACTTTTTTTCTTACTGCATCCTTAGGCTTTTTAAGTTACACAAACTTAAATGCTCAAAATAAGAATCTAACACAATATGTCGATCCCTTTATTGGGACACAGGAAATGGGACATACATTTCCAGGAGCATGTGCTCCATTCGGAATGGTTCAACTAAGCCCTGACACCGATAGTATCTTGTTTTCTACAAACGGAAAATACAATAAAGAGGTTTACCGTTACTGTGCCGGTTACCAATACACCGATAAATCCATTGTTGGCTTTAGCCATACCCATTTAAGTGGAACGGGGCATTCCGACCTAGGCGATTTTTTAATCATGCCAACTGTTGGAAAAGTGCAATACAATCCTGGTACCATCGATAATACAAAAAATGGATACCGTTCGATGTATCGGAAAGAGACTGAAAAAGCAGAGCCTGGATACTATAGGGTAGAACTGGATGACTACAAAATTAAAGCCGAACTAACAGCAACTCAACGAGTAGGTTTTCACCAATACACATTTCCTAAAACGGATAAGGCACATATTATCTTAGACCTGAACCATGGTATTTACAATTACGATGGTAAAGTATTGTGGTCAAGCCTTAGAGTTGAAAACGACACTTTGGTAACCGGATATAGAATCACACGTGGGTGGGCTAGAACCAACTACCTTTATTTTGCCATCAGTTTTTCTAAGCCGATTAAAAATTATGGTTGCAAAAATGATGAAAAAGTGATCTACAATGGATTCTGGAGAAAGTTCGATGAAACCAAGAATTTCCCTGAAATGGCAGGTAAAGCTTTAACGGCTAATTTCGACTTTTCAACTGAAGAAAATGAACAAGTAAAAATCAAATTTGCTCTTTCGGCAGTCAGTACCGAAGGTGCTCTTAAAAATCTAAAAGCAGAAGTACCACATTTCGATTTTGATCGTACCAGAGCTGAGACAAAAGCAGCTTGGAATAATGAATTAAGCAAAATTGATGTGACTGCATCAAATGAGAAGAAGACGACACTATATACTTCTCTCTATCATTCTTTTATATCTCCTGTAGAATATATGGATATGGATGGAAAATATAGAGGTTTAGATCACAATATTCATCAAGCTGAAGGTTTTACAAACTACACTGTGTTTTCATTATGGGACACTTATAGAGCACAACATCCTTTGCTTTCACTTATTCAACCTAAGCGTTCATCTGATATGATTAATTCCATGTTAGCACACTATGAGCAATCTGTCCATAAAGTTCTACCTGTTTGGAGCCACTTTGGGAATGAGAATTGGTGCATGATTGGTTATCATGCTGTACCTGTAATTGCCGACGCGTGGGTAAATGGTTTACGAGGCTTTGATCCTGAAAAAGCTTTGGAAGCCTGTATCGCAAGTGCTAACTACAAGATGTACGATGGAATTGGTGATTACAAAAAATACAATTACGTCCCTCACGAAACCAGTCGAGTTGGGGCATCCATAACCCTTGAGTATGCCTACGATGATTATACCATTGCTCAACTTGCTAAGTCAATGGGGAAATCAGACATAGAGAAAGAGTATATGGAGCGATCAGAAAACTGGAGAAATTTATTTGATGACAAATCAGGATATATAAGAGCAAAAACAAAAGCTGGCGAATGGGTTTCACCTTTCGATCCTTTAGATACCCATGCAGCAGGCTTTATCGAAGGAAATTCGTGGAACTACTCTTTGTATGTTCCTCAGAATGTAAGTGGTTTGGCAAGTAAAATGGGTGGTTCAGAGCGTTTTTCAGAACATCTGGACTCACTTTTCACTATGCATATCCCAGATAAATATTTCGCTCACAACGAAGATATTACCCGAGAAGGGATTATGGGTGGCTATGTGCATGGAAACGAGCCTAGCCATCACGTGGCATATATGTACAATTGGGCAGGAAAACCATGGAAAACTCAGGAGCGCATTCACGAAATAATAAAAACAAAATACCTGAATAAACCTGATGGTTTGTGTGGTAACGATGATTGTGGACAAATGTCAGCCTGGTATATTTTCTCATCACTAGGATTCTATCCAGTATGTCCGGGTTCTGGTCAATATGTCATTGGTGCTCCTTCGGTTCAGGAAGCAAGAATTAATCTGGAAAATGGAAAGACATTTATAATCAAAGCACCCAATTACTCTGATAAGCATATATACATTAAATCAGTTACTCTTAATGGGAAAGTCTGGAATAAGAGTTATATCAATCATGCAGACATTGTAAAAGGTGGTGAATTAATATTCAAAATGAGCAAACAGCCAAATAAAAAGTGGGCCACTGAGTCTGACTCAAAACCCAAATCAACCTCCGACTAAAAAAAAATGGAATTTGAATCCATAAACAAAGGGGAAAGCATCAGACTTAATAACTGAACTTTCCCCTTAATTTTTTATCAACAAGCTTTGCTATTCGCAAGAATCGGGCTTACCCTTTATTCACTCCTGAGGCAGACTTAATTTCTCTCAGCCTTAGACTCCTCGACTTTTGAACTTTTGGACTATTGGACTATTGGACTTTTAGACTTTCCTTACTCCTTTTCTCCTTCAACTCTTTGATTCAAAATAGCAAAATCCCACTTGTATTTCTTAGCCAAAACAAGGATAATTAAAACAGCTCCTATTGTCATAAATGCAAGATCTTTCACAGGATCAACATGATTATTGACAAATAAAGCAGGCGTTTGAAGAACAGAAGCCTTAGCTGTTATAAAAATTGAGATGAAAATATTGTTGGCTGCATGAGCGCCCATAGCCGTTTCAATACCATCATCAAGTACAGCCATCAAACCAAATACCAATCCAAAAATAATGTATTGAGGCATGACAGTCCAAAAGCCATATTCTTTAACTTCTGGGTTAAATATATGCAATAAGCCAAAAGCTACAGCAGGTAATAGGGCTACCAACCATCTGTTTCGCGTCCACCGAGCAACCCCCTGAGCCAAATAGCCTCTAAAGATAAGCTCTTCAAAAGTGGTTTGAAAAGGGATAATCAGAAGCGAAATAAAGATTAAAGGAATAAATAAAGACCAGTTTAAATTCAACTCATAATACTCTGCATTCATAGAATAATCAACAAACAACATGAGGCCAGATATGATTGCCCAAACAGCAGCCGAATAGAAAAAACGGCCCCAACGTATACTCTGTGTTCCATTAATAACCTCTTTGACACTTCGCTTATGAAAAGGCTTTAGAATCAAAATAAAACCAATCAGTCCAATAATAAAGGGAAACATCAAGAGAAATAAACTCAGGTTAGGATCAAGTCCCAGCCCACTCAAATCACCCGCATTATCCGGGTTTAGTGTCCCGCCATTTACCGTGCCAAAAATTACAGCGATACTCAGGGGTATGGCACCAATGGTATTAGCGATTGCAAATGCGATAATCGGAAGAAGAAGATACTTCCACCACTCGTTGGGTCCTCTAAGGGCACGTTCTAGAAATCTCATATTATTCGAGTTATTTGTTTGTTTTATTTTGAATTTCAAACCTACTTAAAATTACATAAAGCAAAAAAAACGCTCAATAGAATTGAACGTTTTTAGATGTTATCTTAATATCGGACCATAAAGCCTAAGGATAACAAGATTTATATTTTAAGAAAGTTTATTTCTTTTTACGCTTGGCATTTCGCTTGGCATTTCGCTTGGCATTTCTTTTGGAATTCTCTCTTTGTTTCATCAAGCCTTTCGATCCTGATGGTGTTTTAGAGTTTTTAGCTGATTTTTCATGGAAACCAGCTCCCTTTTTGGCAGCCATTTTGACTCTAACATTTCGAGTTTGAATCTTTTCGTCTTCTAAAAGCTGCGATGTTAACTCAACGCCTTCAGGAATTTCTTCTAATAAAACGGGCTTACCAATTAAAGCCTCAACCTTTTCCATTAATTCCTCCTCAGCAGCATTCACAAAGCTAATAGCAGTACCTGATTTATCGGCACGACCTGTACGACCAACACGGTGAACATACTCCACGTAGTTATTGGGCATATCGAAGTTAATCACATGACTCACATTATCGATATCGATACCACGAGCTGCAACATCAGATGAAACCATCACACGAGCTCTTCCTTCTTTAAATGCATTTAATGCATTCAAACGTGTACTCTGAGCTTTATTACCGTGAATCACACTTAAATTATCACCCAATACGGATTCCAAACGATCTACAATTCGATCTGCATTTCTTTTGGTTTCAGTAAAGATCATCACCTTATTAAAGACTACCTCATCTTCAAGTAAAAATTTCAATAGATTCACTTTACTCAAGATATTCTTAACGTGGTATTGTTTCTGATGAATATTTTCTACCGTACTTGCTTGAGGAGCAACCTCAATTCGTTGAGGTGACACTAAAAAGTCGTCAGCCAATTGGTCAACAACATCCGAAAAGGTTGCTGAAAACAAAAGATTCTGGTGTCTCTCTGGTAAGATTTCGAAAATAGCTTTTAACTGAGGCATAAAACCCAGATCCATCATCTTATCAGCCTCATCAATCACCAAAGTCCTGATATTTGTAAACTTTAGGATACGAGTCATATAGATATCCATCAAACGACCAGGAGTCGCCACAAGAATATCCGCACCCTCGCATACTTGCTCTTTCTGAGTATTGATATTTACCCCACCGTAAAGGGCCAAAGCTCTAATATTTAAATAAGGACTTAGAAGCTCAATTGTTTCACAAACCTGAACAACAAGCTCACGAGTAGGAACTACAATCAGTGCTCTAGGATCCATTCCCTGAGCATAACCGAGTTTCATTAAAATAGGCATCAGATAAGCCAAGGTTTTTCCTGTACCAGTTTGGGCAATTCCAATCACATCCTTACCAGAACGAACAGGAGCAAAAACCTCTTTCTGAATTGAAGTGGGGGTTTCAAAACCTGCATCGGCAAGTGCGTTTAAGATTTGCTTACTTAATTTGATGTCGTTAAATGAACTCATACTCTCTTTTTGTTTGTAGAAATTTGCGCAAAAGTAATCATTTTATTCCGAGTAGACTGACATAGATAAATATTAAAGTCAAAAACTAC
>NZ_JBFFKR010000210.1:0-5961 GCF_041555295.1 Ancylomarina sp.
AAGATAAAAGGCTAAAGTGAAATGGAAAAAAGAAAGGAAAATGACTTGCAAGGCCGATTATTTCGATTTTCTGTTGATACAATCAAAGGAGTAAGGAATCTTCCAAACTCACGAGAGTATCAAGTAATTTCCTATCAGTTACTCAAAGCCTCTACATCGGTAGGGGCAAACTATGAAGAAGCACAAGCTGCTGTTTCTAAAGCTGATTTTTCAAACAAAGTTGGAATCTCACTAAAAGAAATAATGGAAACTAATTATTGGATAAGAATAATTATTGAAATTTCAGATGAGAATACGAATTGGATAAGTTTAGAATCAGAATCTAAAGAATTAATGAAAATACTAGGCTCGATATATCCTAAAAGCTCAAAGATTAGATAAACTTTTTACTTTCCTTATTTTAACCTTAAATTTCCTTTATCCTTGTCAAACTTTATCCTTGTTTTCCTTTAACCTTTAACCTTGTCAAACTTTAACCTTGTTTTCCTTTATCCTTTAACCTTGTCAAACTTTATCCTTGTTTTCCTTTAACCTTTAACCTTGTCAAACTTTATCCTTGTTTTCCTTTAACCTTTATTCTACCTTAGGCAATAGCTCTAGGAAAAAAACGTTCTAGATTTTAATAGGTATCCTTTCCTTTATCCTTTTTTTGTACTTTAACCTTTATCCTTATCAAACTTTATCCTTCATATATGAAAATACTCATCACTGGTTCTACGGGCCAATTGGGATCCGAAATAAAAGCGCTTAGTTCTACTTATCCCGAATTGGAATTTGTATGTCCTAGCTCTAAAGAACTTGATATTTGTAATCAAGCTCAATTGAACGATTTTGTGAAAGATCAGGGTTTTCAGGGCATCATCAATTGTGCAGGCTATACAGCCGTTGATAAAGCTGAGCAAAATGCCGGTATAGCTGGTCTGGTAAATGCCAAGGCTGTGGGGCATTTAGTCGCTGTAAGCCAACGGTATCAGCTCAAACTGATTCATATTTCTACGGACTATGTCTTTGATGGAACGGCAAATAGACCCTATACCGAAAGAATGCCAGTTTGCCCTTTGAGTGCCTATGGCAAGACCAAACGTGCAGGCGAAATGGAAATTATGCATTCTCCATCCAACTCGATTATTATCAGAACATCCTGGATGTATTCTTCCTTTGGGAATAATTTTGTGAAGACCATGTTACGTTTGGGAGAGGAGAAAGATACTTTATCTGTTGTTTACGATCAAATTGGAACACCAACCTATGCGAGAGATCTGGCTCAAGTCTGTTTGGATATTATAAGCAAACCAGGCCGTATTGACACAAAAGGGAAACTGTATCATTATTCCAATGAGGGAGTCGCTTCCTGGTACGATTTTGCCCAGGCCATTATGGAGATGGCAGATATTGATTGTAAGTTAAATCCTATTGAGTCGAAAGATTTTCCAACAGCAGCCAAACGCCCTGCCTATTCAGTTCTGAATAAAGCCAAGATTAAAGCTGACTTAGGAATCGAGATTCCGCATTGGCGTGTATCTTTAGCTGAATGTTTGAGACTTTTAAATAAATCCCAATAAGTATAAAATTAAGGCTCTATTATTATTATAAGTTATTTTCTTTCTTCTTTTTGCTTGATAAAAAAGAAGCAAAAAATCAAGACTGCGGCATTCGCTGACCCATCACGGTTTAAAGTCTAAATAGCATGAACTCGCTTCGCTCAGACAGCATGCTATTTTTAACGTCTTTTTTACCTATGGGGCCCCAGCTGCCATTGCCGAGGTCTTTTCCAGGTGCTAAAGTTTGAAAACTTTAGTTTTTTTTGCTTTAACCTTTATCCTTGCTTCACTTTAACCTTGTTTGATTTTGCCCAGGCTATTATGGAGATGGCAGATATTGATTGTAAGTTAAATCCTATTGAGTCGAAAGATTTTCCAACAGCAGCCAAACGCCCTGCCTATTCAGTTCTGAATAAAGCCAAGATTAAAGCTGACTTTGGAGTCGAAATTCCACACTGGCGTATATCGCTTAAAGCTTGCCTGTCAGTAATTAAAAATATTTAAAACCACAGATTATACAAATTTTATTGTTTAAATTGAAACAAATTAAGAACCACTAATTAACACTGATTTCCACTAATTATTTTATTATGAATAGTGATAATAAGTTTAAGCAAGAGTGCTACGATATTGTTGGTTTATGTATGCATGTACACTCTGAATTGGGTGCCGGATTCTTGGAAGGTGTATATCAAGAAGCCCTAGAGATAGAATTGGTTAAATCTAATATAGATCACATAAGGGAATGTCAAATCGAGATAAGCTACAAAGGTGTTATATTAGACAAGAAGTATTATTCTGATTTCTTGTGTCATGATGAGATAATAGTTGAACTAAAGACTGTGAAATCTTTAGATGATAATCATATGGCACAACTCATGAATTATATGAAGGCCACAAACAAAAAAGTTGGTTTACTTGTTAATTTTGGAGCTAAGAGTCTCGAATATAAAAGAGTTATATATTAGCGAAAAAATTAGTGTTCATTAGTGACAATTAGTGGTTTAATTTAAGATTTTTGACTGTCTAACTTTTAAGGCTAAAAAAAGCTCTACTGTTATTAAAACATTAGAGCTTTTTTTGTATTCTAGTTAAGTCGATTAGGCTTCTACAGCAACTTTTTCTACTTCAACAATTTTCTCATCCGAATGCCAAAGACCGTGCTTGGTACAGAAAGCAGCTGCAGTCAACTTCATTTTTTTACCAGGAACGATATAGAAATCGACCTCAGCCTGATTAGGCGTGTTACCAAGTGCGCCAGCAGTGAAGTTAGTTTGAGCTAACATGTTTTCACCATCCCAAAGTTGTACCCAGGCAATATAATGATCGAAATCGTCTGGATGTGGATAGGCATCACCAACTTTTACTTTTACAGTGAATTTTTCACCAGCCTTAGCTGAATCTTCGCAATGTAAAAATGCTGAGTGACGATCGATATAATCTTTTTTTCCTTCTCCCGCGATTGTTGTAATATCCTGGTATCTGTTAATCTTCATAGTTTTGTTTATTGTACTTGGAGATACGACCTTATTGATTCTGAGAAAATTCTGTCTGATAATTAAAGAATCTAATAAAAGCGTATCTCCTTGAAATGTTTTTTTGATTAATTTTTATATCGTATCGATTTTGTGAATCGTACTATTCCTTTGTAAAGCTAAGGAATTATTTACTTACTTAAGTATTCCGAAACACCTTCTTGAGTGGCTTGCATGGCTTTTTCACCCTTAATCCAATTTGCAGGACAAACTTCACCGTTCTCTTCGAAATGTTGCAAAGCGTCAACCATTCGAATAGCTTCATCAACACTTCTTCCCAATGGAAGATCGTTGATTACAGAGTGACGAACAATTCCTTTTTTGTCGATAAGGAATAAGCCACGGTAAGCTACGGGAGCTCCAGTTATGACTGCATTACCTTCTTCATCGTAATCGTAGTCTGCAGCTAAAACACCAAAGTTTTCAGCAATAGTTTTAGAAAGGTCAGCTACCAATGGATAAGTCACACCTTTAATACCACCTTTGTTTCTCTCTGTGTTTAACCATGCAAAGTGAGAGAATTCTGAGTCTACAGAACAACCCACAACAGCTACATTGCGTTTTTCGAATTCCTCAAGTTTATCCTGGAAAGCGATTAGCTCTGTTGGACAAACAAAAGTAAAGTCAAGTGGGTAGAAGAAGAAAACAACTTCTTTTTCACCTATAAATTGGTCCAATGAGAAACCTTCAGTGATTTGATTTCCGTTTAATACTGCGTTTGCCTGAAATGCAGGTGCTTTTCTTCCGATTAATGATTGCATTGTATTTAGATTTTAAGATTTATAACTCTTTTATTGTTTATGCTTACAAATGTATATAGGGAGACTCTAACAGCCAAATTATATTAATCAATAATCTTTATCTCCATATCGATAAATTTAATGCCTGATGGGTACTTGTATGATTATGAGAACGACTAAAAATAAGAAGTCCTTAAGTTAGTGAAATCATTACAAAAAGGAAAGACATATTTCCTGATTTATACCTAGATTTGCGAAATATTTGAGGGCTTTATTTTTCAGATCATCTTTAGACATAAAGGTGATTTAAACTGAATACTAATTGACCTTAGAGATATTTTCCAAACTTAAAATCGCCCATCTATTGGGTAAAAAACAACACACAAAACAGTTATGTCAAAACAAAAGTCAACTGACGCATTAAATTATCATTCAGAAGGACGCCCTGGGAAAATAGAAGTTATCCCTACAAAACCTTATAGAACTCAACGTGATTTATCTTTGGCCTACAGCCCGGGAGTTGCAGAGCCTTGTCTTGAAATTGAAAAAAATCCTGAAGACGCCTATCGTTATACAGGAAAAGGAAACCTTGTTGCCGTTATCTCTAATGGTACGGCTGTGCTAGGTCTAGGAAATATCGGTGCTCTGGCTGGTAAGCCGGTTATGGAGGGAAAAGGATTATTATTTAAGATTTTCTCTGATATTGATGTCTTCGATATTGAGGTCGATGAGACTGATATCGAAAAATTTATACAAACTGTAAAGGCGATTGCTCCAACCTTTGGAGGAATCAACCTTGAAGATATTAAGGCTCCTGAATGTTTCGAAATTGAGGAGAGATTGAAAGCAGAATTGGATATACCAGTGATGCACGATGATCAGCACGGAACGGCGATTATTTCAGCAGCGGGTTTATTGAATGCTCTTGAAATTGGAAAGAAGAAGATTGAAGATGTAAAAGTTGTTGTCAATGGCGCTGGTGCAGCTGCTGTTTCTTGTACTAAATTATACATTTCATTAGGTGTGAAGCCTGAAAATGTGGTGATGTGTGATAGCCGTGGTGTTATCAATGCGAAGCGTACTGGCTTGAATAAGCAGAAAAAGCAATTCATCACTCAAAGAGATTTAACAACTTTAGCTGAGGCTGTAGTTGGATGTGATGTCTTTCTAGGTCTTTCTGTTGGTGGATCTATGACGAAGGAAATGGTAGCCTCTATGGCTCCAAACCCTGTTGTATTTGCACTCGCTAATCCAGATCCGGAAATTGGTTACGATGAGGCTATGGCCGTTCGTGACGATATTGTGGTTGCTACAGGTCGTTCTGATTATCCTAATCAGATTAATAATGTATTGGGATTCCCCTATATTTTCCGTGGTGCGCTTGATGTAAGAGCGACTGCGATTAATGAAGAAATGAAAATAGCTTCGGTTCACGCTATTGCTGAGTTGGCAAAAGAGCCCGTTCCAGAGTCGGTACATGCGGCATACGATGAAGCGAATATTACTTTTGGTAAGCATTACATCATTCCTAAAGCGATGGATCCTCGTTTGGTTTCACGAGTTGCTGTGGCCGTTGCTAAAGCTGCTGTTGATTCAGGCGTTGCTCGTAAGACAGATATGGATTGGGATGTTTATGCTGAAGAGTTGAAGATGCGATTGGGAACAGAAAATGAGTTGCTTCGTACCATTTTTAATAAGGCGAAGAAAGCACCTAAGCGTGTCGTATTCCCTGAGGCAAACAACTTTAATATTCTTAAGGCGGCTCAAATTGCGCTTCACGAAGGAATTGCACAACCCATCTTATTGGGGAATACCGAGAATATTCAGCTATTGGTTAAAGAACATGATCTTGATTTAGAAGGAGCTGAGATTATTGATATCCGTTCGGAAGCTGAGCGTGAGAGAAGAACACGTTATGCGGATATCTTATGCGCTAAGTTAGGTCGTAAAGGATTGGTCCATAAAGAGGCTGTTGAGAAGATGTTCGATCGTAACTATTTTGGTGCAACTATGGTTGAATCTGGTGATGCTGATGCTTTTATCTCAGGATATGCAACCCGTTATTTCGAGACACTTAATATTGCTGAAAAAGTAATTGGTAAGGAAGAAGGAATGAATTCGCTGGTTGGAATGAATATTGTGATG
>NZ_JBFFKR010000211.1:0-5928 GCF_041555295.1 Ancylomarina sp.
ACCAAACCGTTGAAATTCATTGGAGCAGCTGTACCGACATAAGATTGGTAATCCATCACATTGTTTTGCTGTGCCACATAGGCTGCAAGCTCTTTAGTTACCATTGCCGTACGCTCAAGGGTTGTTCCCTCGGGCATATCGATAATCACCTGAAATTCATTCTTATTATCAAAAGGCAACATTTTAACCGCAACCTTTTTGAAATAAACCAAGGTGGTTGATGCCAATAAAAGAACGATTACCGAAATAATAAAAGACCAGCGCAACTTTGGAGATTCCAACATAGGACGCATGGTTCGATTATAAATTTTATAAATATAACCATCCTCCAATTTAAACTTGCTTTCAATATCTTCCTCTTCATCCTCTCCACCTTTCAATAAACGATAGGCTAAATAAGGCGTAATGGTTAAGGCAACCAAGAGTGAAAATATCATGGCAATGGATGCACCAATAGGCATAGGGCTCATATAAGGGCCCATTAAACCGGATACGAAAACCATGGGAAGAACTGCTGCAATCACAGTGAAAGTTGCCAGAATAGTTGGATTACCCACCTCGTCTATTGAAGTAAGAGCTGCTTCCATAAAGGATTTCTTCTTCATTTTGAAATGGCGATGCATATTCTCCGCAATAATGATGGAATCGTCCACCACAATTCCCGTTACAAATACTAATGCGAAAAGGGTGATTCTATTTAAAGTATAATCCAAATAATAGTAGCTAAACATGGTCAATGCAAAGGTAATAGGCACCGAAAGAAACACCACCAAACCACCTCGCCAGCCCATAGCTAACATCACCACAAAGGTTACGGCCAATATTGCACCTAAAAGGTGTAACAAGAGTTCTCCTACTTTATCAGATGCAGTCGCACCATAGTTTCTTGTCACTTCAACATGAACATCAGAAGGAATTAAATCCTTTTTCAAAAGTTCCAGTTTATCTAGAATTTGATCTGATATTTTCATCGCATCGGCACCTCTACGCTTGGCAATAGAAAGTGTTACAGCTGGATATTCGCCCTTAAAATCTACCTGTTTTTCGTTAACTTCTCCATAACCAAAACTCACATACTGAGAAGGAATTTCTGGTCCATCAACAACCTCAGCAACCTGTTTCAAATACACAGGGCTACCTTGATTTATTCCAACAACCAGGTTGGAAAGCTCTTCAGCATTCTCAATGAAATTACCTGTTTTAACTAGAAACTGATTATCGTTATTATTAAAAGATCCTGAACCCATTTGTTGGTTCGAAGCTTTAATTTGTTGTGCGATACTTAAAGCATCAATATGGTAATTGGCCATCAACTCACGATTCAAAATTACCTGAAGTTGTCGCGAACGTCCTCCTCTAATTGATGTTGATGATACTTCACTTACTTTTTCAACCTCATTATTCAATTCCTGAGCTATTCGGCGTAATTGAAAATCATCATATTTTTCACTCCACAGCGTCAATCCTAAAACGGGAACATCGTCAATCGCACGCGTTTTGATTAGCGGAAATGAAATCCCTTGAGGCATTTCATCCATATGTTTCATGATCTCATTGTACATTTTAACAAGAGAACGTTCCACATCCTCTCCCACATAAAACTGTACAATCAGCATCGCTTGTTCCGACATAGATGTTGAATACACATACTCTACGCCTGGAATGTTAGCGACCACTTTTTCAAGAGGCTTAACGATTCTAGATTCAACCTCGGCAGGACTAGCACCTGGATAGGCTAAAAAGATATCGGCAATGGGTACATCAATCTGAGGTTCTTCTTCTCGAGGTGTTAGGTACGAACTGTATGCTCCAATGATCAAGAAAGCGATCATTAACAGAGGTGTTAGTTTCGATTTTATAAAGAGTTTGGCTATTCCGCCAGCAAATCCTGTTTTCATATGATATAGAAAATTAGTCTTGTTTTTTTGAGAAACTTACTTGATTACTTTACGCTAGTCACTTTTAGTTTAGCGCCATCCCATATTTTACCTTCGTAGGATAAAATATATTTCTCACCCGAACTTAATCCTGAAAGCACTTCGATTGAATTTCCATACGTTTTCCCAACACGAATCCAACGTAAAAGAGCTGTTCCACTCTGACTTAAAGTATAAACACCTATTAGCTGACCTCTTTCGACAAGAACTGATTTTGGAATAATAATGCGATTTGTTTCTCCCATTTGGATATATACTTTGGCAAACATGCCTGTGTAAAGTTTCAATTTAGAATCTTTAATCGCATCAAGCTGTAGTTTAACTTCGAACTGATTACCAGAATCAAGGGTTGAAGGGTTAATTTCAGACACTCTAGCCTGAATACGCTGATTATTCAGGGCTGTCAATTCAACCTCTACATAATCGTTAACCTTGATCTGTGAAATCTCCGACTCAGGAACACGTGCAAGAACTTCATAATTCCCTTTTTTCTCAATCGATAATAATGGCATACCTGGAGAAGCCAAATCACCAGTCTTTACAAAATGCTTGGTAACACGACCACTATAGGGTGCTCTAATATTCGCATACTTCAAGCTTTCGTTTACAGAAGCCAACATGCTCTTTGCAGCTTCCAATTTCGATTCAGCAACTTTTTTCTGAATTTGCATACCTTCCAATTCTTTCATCGAAGCTGATTTTTTATCGAATAAGGATTGATAACGCTCCAAATTCTTTTCAGCATCAGCTAATAAAGTTTCTGCAACTGCGATATTAGCTGATGCTTGCTTTTTATTTGCAAGGATATCAGCATCACTTATCTGCAATAGAAGTTGCCCCTTAGTGACCTTTTCTCCTATTTTCACATGTATTTTTTCGACTTGTCCCATAATCCGGGTGCTCAACTTCGAAGATGTAGCAGCCTCAAGCTTACCTGTAAAACTCAATAGTTCGGGCTGCTGAATATTTTTTGCTTGTGCAACCTCTACAGATAGGTCGAAACCTTCTGATTTCTTCTTTGCTGGTTCATTGCTACATGAAGCTAATAATCCGAGTGCAATAAAAAGGCTTAAATAATATCGTGTGTTCATAATATGGTTATTGGATGGTTGTTATTGATTTTATTTTAATTCTTTCTCTAAAAGAAATTCCAGATAAAACTTAGCTGAATAGTAATTGTTAATGGCATTCAGATATTCTAAGTTTTTAGTTGCATAAAGGGTTTCTGACTGGATTAAATCAGTCATTTTCTCCAAACCTTGTTTAAAACGATTGGTACGAATTCTCAAAGCTTCGCCTGATTGCTCTTTTGCCAAACGTCCGGTTTCAATTATTTGAATAGTCAAAACCAATGAACGTTTAGCTTCTTTCACCTTCAGGTTATTTTGATCCAGATAATCATCGAAATCAAGCTTTTGAAGTTGAAGCTCTGCTTTTGCTTTTTTAATATTACCGATATTCTTATAGCCTTTGAATAAATCCCATGATAATGAAGCACCAATCATATAATTATTAGCACTTGTGCCTAAGAATTCTTTATCGTTCCATTCGTATGCTCCAAAAGCATTTATGCGAGGTAAGAACTTATTACGGGCTGATTTTAACATTTGCTCCTTTGCCGATACACCTTTCTTGTAAGCTAAAATATCTGATCGATCTTCGTTCGCCTTCTCATCATCAACACTTGAACCCATAAGTGGTTCTTGAAAGGGATCAGAAGCTATTAAATCATTCGATGAGTCAAGACCTAGTAGAAAAGCTAAATAATCAGCTGCCCCCTGACGTTGATTCTTTGTTTGGTTTAGTTGATTTTCAACCTCTAATGCACGAACCTTAGCAGCTAAAACATCAACTTCCTTAATCAGATCCTCTTCAAAAAAATCTAAGCTTTGTTTTAAGTTAGCTTCTGTACTGGCTTTAACTTCTTCAAAAACATTAACGGCTTCTTGTGCGAGCTGTAATTGCTTATAGGCTTTCTTCACCTCGAACTTGATAAACTCCGATGTTCTCGCGGATTGCAAACTCACAGCCTCATAGCCAAACTTAGCCGCCTTGCGTTCATGTATGCCATCGAAATTTAAAAGAGGTTGTTCAACTTTAATCTGAGTTTGAAAATTCTCCATAGAACCCGGATCATTTAATAAAACAGGATTGAAGTCAGCAGTTGTAACGACCTCTTGCTTCAGTTTAAATCCAAAACTCGCTAAAGGATCATTTGTTCTAACTGCAGTGTGAGATAAATTAATTCCAGGTAAGAACAAGGAATGAGATTGTTGATAATTTGCCTTGGCAATATCAACACGGGCTTTTGATTTTTGAATCTCTTTATTATTCTCTTCAGCCTTTAAAAGAGCTTCCTCTAAACTAATGTTAATATTATTCGTCTGAGCAAGAGCAAAAAAAGGAATAAAAAACACTAAAAGGATAATCAATCGATAGGATAACTTTTGCATATATATTTGATTTTGGGTTCTTTTTACGTCTCAAAACTATATAAAAACAAGCACACATCCAACTATCTACATATCTAAACTATCTATCTTGTCATAGATTAACCACATCATTTTTTATATTAAAGAAAATTAAGACTTTAGCTTGATAACTGCAAATTATATTTTGTATTAAATCTGATCGGTTTATCTTTGCCAACTATATCATGAAAAACAAAAATCCAGTTTGATAATTTTCATCAAGCCGGATGATTAAAATTGAAGACTAGACTTATAATACAACTAATAAAACCATGAGAGATTCAATAGTAATATTATGTGGCGGAGGACCTGCTCCGGGAATAAACACAGTAATAAGTAGTGTAGGAAAAGTTTTCTTAAGAAATGGCTACCGCGTCATTGGAATGCACGAAGGCTATAAGGGGCTTTTTGCTGAAAATCCTGAAACTCAGGATTTAGATTTTCCATTTCTGGATGGGATTTTCAGTAAAGGAGGATCTTCTCTTAAGATGAGTCGTTTTAAGCCAAAAGACACGGATTTTAGCACGAACTTCTTCGTTAAGAATAATGTAAAACTATTAGTTACTATTGGTGGTGACGATACGGCTTCAACAGCAAATCGTATTTCTAAATATTTGGAAGACAACCAAGTTTCAATCTCAAATATTCATGTTCCTAAAACCATCGACAACGATCTTCCATTGCCAGTAGGTTCACCTACCTTTGGATTTCATTCTGCAAAAAACGAGGGGGTTCGAATTGCAACTACCGTTTATGAAGATGCTCGCACCTCACAAAACTGGTTTGTATTATCAGCAATGGGGCGTGAAGCAGGTCACTTAGCTTTTGGTATTGGAGCATCCGCTCATTTTCCAATGATTATTATTCCTGAGATGTTCAATAAAACAGATATCTCAGCTGATAAAATTGCAAACTTGGTAATTTCATCAATTATCAAGCGTCGAATTCTAGGTCTAAATTACGGAGCTGCTATCATTAGTGAAGGCGTTTTCCATTTTATGGATACTAAAGAAATTGAGAGTACAGGTATTAATTTTACTTACGATGCCCATGGTCACCCAGAGTTATTTAATGTGAGTAAATCGCACGTATTTAACATGTTTATTCAGCGTAAGATTAAATCTTACAATCTAAATATTGGGACTCGTCCAGTAGAATTAGGTTTCGGATTGCGTTGTTGTCCTCCCGTTGCTTACGACTTGGATTTATGTACCATGCTAGGAAATGGTGTGTACAAGCTATTTAAGTCTGGACAATCAAAATGTATGGTAACCGTTGATCCTAAAGGAGACTCTTCTCCTCTATTCCTTAAAGATGTTGAAGATGAAAATGGAAAAGTAAGACCTCGTTTGGTTGACGTAAATAGTGAGAAAGTTCAAACAGTCATGAATAATAACTTGCATTACTTGTGTGAGGAAGATTTGGAAGCTGCTAAAACCTACTTACCAGATGCTGAGAACTTTTTATTTAAAAAAATCTTGAACTGGGAATAAACTATTCCACACCATAAATTTAAAAAA
>NZ_JBFFKR010000212.1:0-5918 GCF_041555295.1 Ancylomarina sp.
GAGCTTATTCGAAGAGTAGGAGGACACTCCAAATTTAATTGGCGCGTTGGAGGAATAGTACCAGGATTGCTTGATTCTAGTTCTCTATTGCGACTTCCTTATCCTTCTTTGCTCTTCTTTTAATAGCCTGATTGGCATCGCTAATAATTTGCGATACGGTTTGAGCCAATTCTCCATAGACAGCTCCGTTAGCTTGTTGCATGGCTCTTAAATACACAACGATTTTGTCATTAATAATTGAAACAACTTCTTTTTTAATTTGAGTGGCAGACTCTGTTAGTCCTTCCTTCGCTTTTTCCTCTTCCCAAGCAAAATTTGCTACTTTAAAATTATTCTGAGCCGCTTGCAAATCAGCTATTACCTCGGTACAGCCCGATACTGCAGTAATATCGGCTTGAAGTACAGGTGCCGATAAATCTTGAAGTAAAGATTCTATTAAGGATGATTCAATTGCGTAGGTTTCGTTAATTATTTTTAAACCATACTTCATATAAGTATCAAATAGATTTTCACCAGCAGCCTTAATCTCTGCAATTGGATGATGTGTTGCTCCTAGTAGTAAATAGTTTAAAGCTTGCACTTTCTCATCTCTAGCAACATCTAGTTCGTCCAAATTAGACTCCACTTTGCCGCGATAAATTGCTGTTCCCAACAAGCCAGTCCAAGTTTGTAAGTTGGTGAAAAGACCTCCTATATAATTGTCACCTTCGAAGGTTTGTTTGTTAAATGCCATTAGTAAATTATCCGAAGCGGTATTTGTTTCGGTTGTTCGGCATCTAGAATTTAATTTTGGAATCATTTGTTTCGTTTTTATGTATTATTAATAATTGGGGTATTAAATTATTCTTGGGTTAATTATAATTTGTTATGGATAATAAAAGTATAATTTATTTTTAGATATCGTAAGTGTTTTTGAATAATTTATGACAAATAGTTGAACATTCTTATGACAAGCTAAAATAGTTCTCATGTTAACTTCTCCATTAGAAAAGTGCCCAATGCTTCACCAAGCCTTTGTTTAGGCTATGAGTAAATGCCCAAGGCTCGACTATGCATTTTTCGAGCCTATGGGCAAATGCCCACGCTATGTTTAAGCGTTTATTTAAGCCATGGGCAAATGCCCACGCCATGTTTAAGCCTTTGTTTGAGCTTTGGGCAAATGCCCACGATATAGTTGCGTACTTATTTAAGAGGTGAGATTATAATAACGAAGCATGTTAATCATTCTTTGACTATGCTTTCGAGTTATTGTTCGTAATTGTGTAGGTTTGTGTGGAACAGGATATATGATCGTTTGGTTGTGTGTTTTGGAAGAGAACAGCTAGATTTTTACTTAAAGTATAGATATAATGGCAAAATTAACATTCGATGAAAAACAATTAATAGAATCCGTTTTCGGAATGGGTGGGGGTATGTGCTTAATTTTGGTAACCGTCAATTTGAAGAATTTATGGAGGATGTGGTATCCTACAATATATATGAGAAGTACCCTGATTTATCAAAAGCTAAAATGCTGAGAGAGTTTCTTAAAGATGAATCAGAGTCTTACGTAGGAAAAGCTATTGTATTGCTTATTAACCATATGAAGGATTGTGGTTTAGTTGAGGATAATGTCAAAGATAAGGTAGATAGATTACAAAAAGTAGGTGAGAGATTTCTTGGTAAAACGCAAAGTAATAGAACTTTTGAATCGACCCAAATCAATAAAAAAAGTGAAGCGAATATAGATTTTAAAAAATTGAAAGATTCTTTGTTAGATATTGAAAGTATTTCACCTGCACAAACTAGAGGATATGCTTTTGAAAAATATTTAAATGAATTATTTAGCACATTTAATCTTGATCCTCATGCATCTTATCGTACAGATCATGATCAGATAGATGGAAGTTTTAAATTTGGTAGTGATACAGTTTTAGTTGAGGCTAAATACAAGGCAAAGGAAATTACAAAAGATGATTTAATTTTGTTTGAGAGAAAGATAGAGTCCAAATCTCATTTTGTAAAGGGTTTATTTATTACATTTTCAAGTATTTCAAATAAAGCAAAGGAATATTTTAAGGATAGTGGTTCTAGAATTATTGTCTTGACAGTTGAAGAAATATTTTTGATGTGTCAAAACGAAATTTCTTTAATTACCGTTTTAGAAAAAAAATATAGAGAGTTAGATGAAAGAGGTTTAATCTTTAAGCATATTTTGCAATTAGTTTAAAATGCAAATATTGATAATGGTTGAACTTGCTAATTAGTTAACTATATGCAGTCGTGAGCATTTCTCCTCCCGTTCCCAGAGCGGAGTCGAAGGGTAGGAGGAGTACCCGAACTTGTTTGGGGGAGGTGGTTTAAGATTCTTTTGAGATTTAATTTAAAATACTCTGTTTTAAATTCCTTGTCTTTGCGATGGAGCCATAGCGACTGAATCAATCTTTCAATAGGAGCGCAACTGTAAATTAATGTTCTGCTCATTTATTATGAGATTACCACGTCCTCATACTTCGTCCTCGTAATGACAGTCTTTCATATGATATAATCTTAATGGCTGAGGAAATTTGTCCACAAACAATCCTGAAAATCGGTAAACATGTGCAGTAGTAAGCCAATGGCTACGATACGCAGTTTGGGGAAGAATGCCATAATAAAATAGATGGCAATGGCATAATAGGAGTGTAGGGGGTGAAAGCCAATGCTGCATCGTCCTGCTTCGAATATGGGGCTTGCCAATAAGTGATCTAAATCGACCAGCATAGTAGCCAGCATAATGAGCCATGCCTTTTTCCACTGACTGCGAAAGAAAAACCAAGCGATTAATCCGGGAAATAATAGGTGTAGGCTATAATGTACTACGTATTGAAGAATGTGTAGAAATTCAATCATTATATAGGTCTGTTAATTTTCGGTTTAGGAGTGAGTCAAAAAAAAGCTATCCTGATATGGATAGCTCTTGTGTTTTGATCTAGCTGATTTATGATTTCTCAGCTTTGCGTTTTCTCTCGTGATCTAAAAAGCCTTTCAAATTATCGATGTCTAATCGTTTAGCAACAATCTTTTTATCCTTATCGAGCAGGTAGATGGTAGGGGTTGAATACACATCGTAGTATATCCTAAAATTCGAATGATAATTTGGATCGTAACAGTTTACGAAATCGAACAGTTCATTCTCCTCTATATATTTTTGCCAAGCCTCTTTGTCTTGTTGGGTGTATACCGCCATAATTTGTACGCCTAAATCTTGGTAGGCATCAAGAATCTCTGGTTTTAAACGAGGCGTTACTTTCTTACAGTGCCCACAATCGGTCTCGAAAAAATATAAAACGGTAAAGTTAGCATCTAACTCATGTAGTTTTACAAACTCACCATCTATGGTTTCAAGAGCTAAATCCTGAGCTTTCATGTCAATTAAATTGTACTGAAGTTTAATAACTCGCTCTTTAATATTAGCCATTAGTGTTGAGTCAGCCCAAGTAGCCTGTCCACTTAAATAGTAGCGTTTAGCCAAATCGACAAAGGCAGCATCTACACCCATAATCTTCGATTTAATGGCATAATTAAGTGCATACTGCGTGTAATACTGGAAACATTTTTTGTTAGGGCGAGCTTGCTCAATCAACTTGATTGATTCTTTTACAATGGAGTCGCGTTGTTGTATTAGTATGTTTTCGAAGAAAAATGCAAGTTTATCCTTTAGTAAAGGTGTGCGAAGAAATCTATCGTCAGCAGGAGTCAGATTCGATAGAAAGTGATCCTTTGTCCAAAGGTAATTTCTGAGTTTAATCTCCTTGTCACGATCGGGGAAATCAGAAGCAATAGAATCGTTGAAATCTGGTGCTTCAGGAGAAAGAGTAAAGTTGGCAAATTCCGAAACAAAGCTAGGCTTAGGGAATTTTTCGTTTAATGTCTTGATATAGGCTTTAACTTCGATATCCGCATTTTTGAAGAGTTCACGATATTCGGCCTTGGCTTTTTCATCCTTAAGCTTATCCTTATATTCTGCCTGAAGTTTTTTACTCGTCTCCGTTTTAGCTTTCATAAATTTCTGGAAATCGGCAAAGGCTTCACTCTCTTTAGACCCATTTATCACAAGCTTATTAACAAAATTTTCAGAATCAGATTTGATTGAGAACTCTTGATCGTTACCAATCAAAAGGTCGAAGTATTTTTGTGAAGGAAGATAGACCACATAGATTCCTTGATCTAACAGACTATCTTTCTCGAACAAACCAACACCATTGATAAGCTTAGTGGTATCATCGGCAAAGATTCTTCCGTCCAAATAGTGGGCAAGGTATGCTGAGCTGTCGCTTACATTCTCAAGCTTAATATCAATTTTTAAGTTTTGAGATTGTCCGTTTAAATTTCCTAAAACAATTGCTGAAAGCAGAATGAGAGATCTGTAAAATAGTTTCATGTGTATTTTGATAGATGTAAATTTCAAAGGGGAAAATTACAAAATATTGAAATTAAAACAGCCATTCCACTGGATTGAAACGTCAATAATTGTTAATTGAATCATAAATTACTGAATCGGGCCTTACTTTAATGTCTTGAAAGTGCTAATTAGGCAGGTATTTACTCGCTTTAAATTTTTCATTTCATAGATTATGCTGAGTCTTATTGATATCTAATAATCAATTGCTATTTTTAGACTTTCAAAAAAACAAAACATTATTTAGCATGACAAAAGAATTTCAAGCTACCCAATATAAACTAGAGTCGGTAAAATCAGGAAAACGATTTGATGATGAAGGTTGGACTTTGGATGCACCAGGCGAAAGTTATCCATCATTGATTAGAGCGATCTATGAGAAGAAACAATTGGAAGTTAAAGACAATTCATTGGGGATTTATAAGTTCTCTGACTGGTTGCCTATTCATAAAATGTTAGAAGGATCTTCAGCACCAGCAACCTATAAAAGTGAAGGATTAGCCAAGTATTTAGGTCTGAATAATCTATATATCACTTTTAGTGGCTACTGGCCCGAGAAAGGTGCCAATTTCCGTACTTGCTCTTTCAAGGAGACTGAAGCATATGCTGTTGGTGGTCGTTTGAATTCAACTGATCAGGTATTGGTGGTTGCATCAGCGGGTAATACCGCAAGAGCTTTTGCTCGTGTTTGTTCCGATAATAATATTCCATTGCTATTATCTGTGCCTGAGGATAATTTGTCTGCACTTTGGTTCGATGAGCCTATCAAAGATAATGTTCGTTTAATTGCGACTAAATCGGGTAGTGACTACTTCGATGCGATTCACCTTTCAAATATAGCTTGTGCTTTGGACGGTTTTGTAGCCGAAGGTGGTGCAAAAAATGTAGCTCGTCGCGATGGTATGGGAACAACTGTTCTTTCTGCAGTAAGCGAGATTGGTCAGATTCCTGATTATTATTTTCAAGCTGTAGGGAGTGGAACAGGGGCAATTGCTGCTTGGGAAGCAAATCTAAGATTTATAGAAGATGGTCGCTACGGACAGAATAAGATGAAGCTAATGGTTTCTCAAAATGCGCCATTTCTACCCATTCATGATGCTTGGAAAGCTGATTCACGAGCGATGTTGCCTTTAGAGGATAAGATGGCTCGTAAGCAAGTTGAGGAGATTGATGCAAAAGTATTGTCGAATCGTAAACCTCCATACCCAATTGCAGGTGGTTTATTCGATGCCATGAAAGATGCTGGAGGCGATGTCTTGGTTGCAAGCAATGAGGAATCTATTGAAGCTGGGAAACTTTTCCTTGAAACTGAAGGTAACGATATTCACCCAGCAGCAGCAGTGGCAGTCGCGACTTTGATTAAGCAAGCCAAAGAAGGTAAGCTTGATAAAGATGCCTGCATCATGCTAAATATTACTGGTGGTGGTGAAGAGCGTATTAAAAGAGAAAAAGAAGTGACTTATTTGAAGCCTTCACATGTTTTCGATATCGATGCGGA
>NZ_JBFFKR010000213.1:0-5859 GCF_041555295.1 Ancylomarina sp.
ACAATGTCAAAATAATCTAAAAGACCTGCTGGAAAGAATAAGGATAATATGGACTTGTGCATAAGAGAAAAATATATTCAATTTTATGCAAGTAAAGATATGATGAATTTAAAGCAGACCCAACTTTTGTCACTGACCCCTTTTCATGTATTCATTTCAATAATATGAAATCATTCTACTCTAATAAGAAGAATTGATCATGGAGATATCTTTTAGATATATCTATATGGAAATTTCATTGTAAACGTAAAAACCCAACCTTTCATTTGCCACTTGCTCATATTCAAATAATTCATTATTATTAAGGATAATGTTAATTAAACAAATTTTAATATGGACAGAGGTCACACGTACAGCGCTATTAAAAGTGTATTAAAGCCAATTGACAGTGGTAAAGTTTTAACAGGCAATGAAGTTTTTGAAGGAATAAAAGAAAATGGCTTTTACAATTTTCTGAGTTCTTTAGATGATAATATCATTAAAGAAAAACATCTCAAATTACATTCTTCTATAAATAAGATTGATATTGTAGGTTGAAAAGAAGAAATTGGCTATTTAGATTGGTATGAAAATGGTTTAAATGGATTAGTTCTTCTTTTATGGGAAATAAGCAACAGCATAATCAAGGCAAATGAAGAAAGGGCACACTAATTAAAGTGCAGCCCCCGACTTGTTTATGTGGATACTTACCCGCAAACTATTATCGTTGTAAAATACTATTAATACCAAATAAATTCTTCTCAACAGGTAACTATATGGATATTCTCTGTAAACCTGTAAACCATAACTGCTAACAACTGACATTAAGCTATTTAGAATGGTTTACAGAGGTTTGGCGAGTTTACATGCAGCTGTAACTATCTAACTATCAAAGTGACTTGGTTTACATGGTAATCATTTATATGCTCCCCATTAATACTGATGGAAAAACAACTTTAAAAAAACTTGTTTACTAATGTCTAATTTTTATTTTATTGATGGAGAATATTAAATCAGAAACGCCATTTTTTGTTTCGTTTATCCTTGAGTTTGTATGAAATAAATAGCCATCGTAAATACTAAAGATATCTGCCACATAATTTTTTCACCCTCGCAAAGTGTATTGATTTTGCCATTAAGTGTCAGGTATTGAATTTTGTTATTTTCTAAATCGCCAAAATATAAGATGCCTTTATCATCAAAAATCATCCCATCAGGAGTAGCGGTCTTGGCCACTAACTTTACGTCCGCCTCGATCTGTTCTTTATCACCATTATTTAATAGATCTGCTGAAACAGAATACAGATTGTATCGGGTTAAGCTGTGATAATATAAGCGATTCGTTTTGCTATTAAAGGCAATACCATCTGAATGAACGGTATTGTTCCACTTGACACCATTAATCGTTAAATAATCTGTTTCTGCTTTTGTTGAGTAATGATTATCTAAAACACGCTTACTTTCCTTCGTTGATAGATTAAATACCACTATACCTGGTTCACCTGAATCAGTCATATAAATACAATTATTTCGCTCATCTATGCGTAAATCATTAATATATGATGCAGGCTTATAGCTTTTGGGAGATAATATATATGTCTTTTAAACTATTGGTATTTAAATCAAACACAAATAGCCGGGGAGCATTTCTCACTCCTTTAAATAATAGATTCCGGGTATCTAAAACATACAATTCATTATTATGCACGACCACTGATTGAACAGCTACAAAAACAGAATCTGAAATGGATTTCTCAATTTCCCACTGGTTCCATTTTTTACTTGGATAAGGAATTGTGCTACCCTTAGCAGAAACTTCTACAACAGAATTCTCAACGCCTTCCCTCCATCTTGGGAAATTTGCAAAGACTCTACTCGTTTTGGTTACTGAAACCCCTGTAACCTGCTGCCCTTTATATTGAGCGACTTCAATAATTTCATTTTTATTCGATAGAGACTTTTGATTTACACAAGCCGACAATAAGATAGCGGTCTTGTATATGAAAAGCAGCGGATTTTCACGCACTAACTTTCTGGATTAGTACTGACCTTTATTTTATTATTTATCTTTCCTTAAAGCACTAAAACCGCTATTTTTTATATACGTTGTTGGCAACAGTTATTTTTTCAAAAATCTTATTAATGGTTTAATAAAGCTTTCAAATTTTTCAATATGTGGTAAATGCCCAACGTTTCCTATTTCTACTAACTCCGAATTAGGTATTTCCTTTTGTGTTTTCTTTCCTAATTCGCTATATAATCCCATAGTTTTTCGTACTTCTTCTGTAACCAAAGGTTTACCTAACGCAGTTCGGTCTCTAGTGCCAATAATGAGTAATGTAGGTGCTGTAATATTTTTAAACTCGTATACCACAGGTTGCGTAAAAATCATATCATAAGTCAAGGCATTATTCCAAGCTATGGTATTATAATTCGAATTTAGTGTCCAACCAGCAAGTAAGTTTACCCATTGATCATATTCGGGCTTCCATTTACTATCATAATAACTGACTAATTGATACTTTTTTATGCCTTCGTAGCTTTTTTTGAGTTCGTTTTTATACCACCATTCTACAGGTCTGTATGGCACTTTTAATTTCCAATCTTCAAGACCAATTGGGTTTTCTAAAATAAATTTTTCGGTAATATCAGGATACATTAAGGCGAACCGAGTAGCTAACATTCCACCCATAGAATGCCCTAAAATAGATGTTTCTTCTACTTTTAAAGTATCTAATAATGTTTTGGTGTTTTGTGCCAATTGTTGAAATGTGTAATGGAAATACTGGGGTTTAGACGATTTCCCAAAACCTATTTGGTCTGGAACTATTACACGAAAACCTTCATTTGTTAAGGCGTCAATTGTGGTTTTCCAATATGCACCATTAAAGTTTTTTCCATGAAAAAGCACAATGTTTTTTCCGTTATAATTCTTTGGCTTAACATCCATATAAGCCATTTTTAAATCCTGCTGTTGTATTTTTAAATTGAGCGTTGCAACAGGGTAAGGATATTCATAATTAGATAATTCAATATCTAACCATTGTAAATTCTCTGATTGTGCTTTAGAAACTTGAATTGTCAAGATTATTAATAATGTTGTGATTAAATATTTTTTCATTTTTTTTTAATTGTTGCAAACTGCTAATAATATAATTTGTATTCTCATAATAATTATTTTTTTTTAGTTAATGCCATTTATAGCTTAATTGGATACTCCCCATTTGAGCTTAACGCAGTCTGATGTTACTCATCCCATAAATTGCTATAAGTGACAGGTCCCTTATTTATATACCAAATCCTTCCATCAAAATATCTACGGTCTTTATTTATAGTTTTGATTTTATTCATATCCGGATTTTTCCTTTATGGACTTCTAGAATATAACTATTATTTTAACTGACGCAAAAATTCCGTCAGAAGATCAGGCAAGTCTGTAGGGTAACGACTGGTGATAAGATTACCATCCACTACCATCGGTTTATCCTCCACAATAGCTCCTGCATTTTTCAAATCAATATGAATACTCCAAGCAGCTGTCAGTTTACGGCCTTCAACAATTTTGGCGTTTATAAGAACCCACGGTCCGTGACAGATTGAGGCAATCGGTTTTTTTGCTTTGTCCATTTCTCTAACAAAAGCTAGGACATTTTTGTCAATACGTAAAGCATCAGGGTTCCAAGCTCCACCAGGAATAACAACCGCATCATAATCGACAGCTTTGACTTCATCTATAAAACGGTCAATTTTTACTTTTCCAGCATTTTCCATAAATCGCACAGTCTGTATATATTCTGTTCTACTAACAGGGTATTGTATTGCATATTTTTCAGCCCAGGGAGAATACTTTGGAGAAACAATATCCACAACAGCCCCTCTTGCCTTCAAATATTTTAAAAAACCAGTCAGCTCAATTTCTTCCACTCCATCAGTTGTAATAATTGCAATATGCTTCCCCGTTATCTTTTCTTCCTCTTTTATTGGAGCCATAAAAAAAGCCTTCAAAGCAGGATTTTTATCCAATAGACGGGCGGTATTGATAGTAGGTGATAAAGGTATTGTTTTCAAACCATCGGCAACTCCCAATTCAGAAGCAACTGAGGCTGAAGCCAAAGCTGAGACCCCAGTTACTTGTTGTCCCTTAAATTGTGCAACTTCAATAATATCATTCTTATTCGATAGTGACTTTTGAGTTACACAAGACTGCAATAAGATAGTAATCAGTAATATAATTTGTATTCTCATAATAATTGTTTTTTTGTTAATGTTATTTATAGTTAATAGGATACTTCCCATTTAAGCTTAATGTAGTCATAGGTCATTCATCCCATAAATTCCTATAAGTGACAGGTCCCTTATTTATATACCAAATCCTTCCATCAATATATCTACGGTCTTTATTTATAGTTTTGATTTCATCCATATCCACATCGGATAAAACAAGTTCTACTGCTGCTAAATTTTGCTCTAACCTTGCCGGATTTACTGATTTAGGAATAGCTGAGATTCCTCTTTTAAGTATCCATGCTAACAATACTTGTGCTGTAGAAACTCCTTTTTCTTTCGCGATGGCATTAATTTGTTCATCGTTCAATAGTACAGGTTCATCTTTTGACTTTAAATGTTCTGGTCGATCCGATGAGCCTAAAGGTGCATAGGCTGTTAATAATATGCCATTTGCCTTGCAGAAATCCACCAATGCCAATTGCTGCATATAAGCGTGAATTTCTACTTGATTCATTTCCGGTTTAATTTGTGCAGTTTGCATTAACTTCTCCAACTTGACGACACTAAAATTACAGACTCCAATATGACGGGCTAACCCTTCTTCAAATGCAGCCTCCATTCCTTTCCATGTATCAGCAATTGGGTATTCTGCAAAATCTTCAGTTTTCACAGGTAAAACAGCATTTGATTTTATGCCTATAGGGAAATGAATTAGATACAGGTCTAGGTAATCTAACTGAAGGTCAGACAGACTTTGTTTTAATGCAGGAATTACATTTTCACTTCCATGTGCATTACTCCATAGTTTTGAGGTAATCCATAACTCCTCTCGGACAACAATATTTTCAGCAATAGCTTCCCTTATTGCTTCTCCTATCTCTTTCTCATTTCCATAAATAGCAGCACAATCGATATGGCGATACCCTAATTCAATAGCCTTTTTAACTGCTCTACGCACATCATCAGAATCTGACCTCCAGGTTCCTAAACCTAAAACAGGCATTTGATCTCCGTTGCTATATTTTAAAAATCCCATGCTATAACTTGATTTCCATTATGATACTTTTAATTTTCTAAATTGCTTAAAAGAAGCCTATCTTTTTCTATAATAAAAAGTTTTTCTTTAGGACGTTTAAAATTTCCCGTATTATAAATCTAATTAGTCATTTATACGCCCCAAAGACTTCTTAATTTAAAACAGCTCATGAAATACAGATAAATTTAAGTGTTAATCCCATCTGTTTGAACGAATCGGATTTAAGTTAAAAATTTATTTAGGAGCTCCATCAGGATGGTGAGGTTCGTATTAATGCGAATAGCTTGTTTTCCCAACAACACTATTATTAGGAAAACAAGCACTAAATTGATATTCCTCTATTTTTATTTTATTGATGGAGAAAGTTAAATCAGAAACACCATTTTGTGTTTCGTTTATCCTCGAGTTTGTATAGAATAAATAACCTTTGAAAATACTGAAGGTATCTGCCCATTTTATTTTTTCACCCTCGCAAAGTGTATTGATTTTTCCATCAGGTGTGAGGTATTGAATTTTGTTATTTTCTAAATCAGCAAAATATAAGTTGCCTTTATCATCAAAAATCATCCCATCAGGCGCAGCGGTCTTAGCCACTAACTTTACGTCCGCTTCGATCT
>NZ_JBFFKR010000214.1:0-5852 GCF_041555295.1 Ancylomarina sp.
ATTATTTATGATGATATTCCACCCGAATTGGATGGTGTTGTGCAGGCGTGTTATGGCACGAATGAATTGAAAGTAGACTTTACAGAAATACTACCTTGTAATAGTCTTGATATAAATGAGGTTAGTTTAACAATTGGTGGTTTTTCGTATAGTGTCACAGATATTACTTCATCGAATTGTGATTCCGGAGGTGAGGGGAGCGCTGCTTATATCTTTATTTTAGATCGTCCGATATCTAATGTTGGTTCATCAAACCTTAGTATAGAAGCTTCGGGTATTGCAGATATGTGTGGGAATGTGAATTCTGTTGCTAGTAATATGTCTTTTATTGTTTATAAAGCAAGTGTTTCATTATCTGTAAACAAAAGCCCTGCTTGTATGGGAGAGGATGTAATTGTAACGGCCAATGCCAATAGTGGTTTCGGAGCGTATACTTATGAATTCCACTTGAATGGAAGCCCGCTTGTAAGTGATGCTCAATATAGTATTGTTGGCAGTCAATTATCCTCAAATACATTCACTGATGGCGATGTTGTTAAAGTAATAGTGACAGATGAGAATGCTTGTTCGGTTACAAGTACAGAAATAAATGTGTCAATTAGTTCTTTGCCTGTAAAACCAACAGGGCTAGCTAGTCAGTCTTATTGTGCAGGTGAAACAGTAGCTGATTTGGTTGTCAGTAGTGGTAGTAATGCTATTGATTGGTATGCTGTATCTGCAAATGGTACGGCCTTAAATAATATTGATGTTTTATCAACAGGAACATATTATGCTGAATCTAGAGATGTAAGTTCAGGCTGTGTAAGTTCAAGTCGTTTAGAGGTAACTGTAGCAGTTAATGATTTACCAACAGTTCCAACTGGGGATGCAAGTCGATCATTCTGTGGAAGTGGAACTATTGCAGACTTAGTTGCAACCAGTGGTAGTGATGCTGTTGATTGGTATAGTGAGGTAACAGGAGGTATCGTATTAAACAGCACAGATGCTTTATCGAGTGTAGCTTATTATGCCGAGGGAATAAATGCGACAACAGGCTGTGTAAGCAGTAGTCGTCTTCAAGTAATCGTAAGTGTAAACCCTTCAGTTTCTGTTATCGCAGGCTCAAATCAAAGAGTTTGTCAAGGAGAGTTAGTTGAATTGTCTCCGACAGTTAGCCCAGCGAGCGGTTCTTTTTCCTATGAATGGCGTATACAGGGTGAGACAGACATATTGGCATCGACTAAAGATTATTCTTTTGTTGCAATGGGAGATCCTGATTTTAATTCTACAGTTAAATATGAAGTAACTGCAACGGATGTGCATACATCTTGTTCGTCAACTGATGTAGTAAGTATTACTAATTTATCTACTCCTGCTGCAACGACAGTTACTTCTTCCAATCCATCTTGTCCTAATTTAGATAGTGGTAGTATTACATTTAGTTTTCCTGATCATTTAAATAGGACAAACATTCAATTTAGTATAAATGGCTCTAGTGGAACGTATGAAAATTCTGTAGATGATGCGGGATCGTATATTTTTTCAAGTCTAGATGCTGGAGATTATGATGTTTACGTGCGTTGGGGTAATCATGAATGTCCATTAGATTTGGGATTTGTGACTTTAAAATTAGAAAATATTTCTGATATGAGTTTTAGTTATACTGAACCTGCTTATTGTTCAAATGAATTAGATCTTACACCTATCATTACTACGTCAGGAGGAATTTTTACATCAACAGATGGTTTATCTATTGATAGTACAACTGGTGTAATTGATTTGAGTGCATCCACTAGTGGTACTTATGTTGTAACATATGCTATTGATGGAGATTGTGGGGGTAGTTCAATTCAAGAAGTTACTATTAATACTTCTCCAAAACCAATTGGCATCTTTTTCGACTAATTAAGCTAACTAAACTCATTGATTTATAACTGAGTTAGTACTTATGAGTGCGCGTAATAATTGTTTTTTTACTTTATAAAGTAAATTTATGCAAATTTAGTTCTTATCTTCTCTGTACCTGCTCCGTATCAACACTGGGTTCATCCAGCTTTGTTCCGGACTTGTTTCAGTCTTGTTCCAGTCTTGATATGGAATAGGAATGAATTCTAAGTTAAAAAAAAGGATAAGGATTAAACGGAGCTGTTGATCTAAGGGTGAATTTGGGAGAATGAGTTAATTGGAAAAGCAATTTGGTTTCTAAATCCAGTTGGCTCCCAGAAATATTATGATGCTGAAAAAAAAATCTTCAACATGATAAGTCCGGATCGGGTGCCAATGACGGTTATTGTAAATCCCAAGCAGAGACCCATAGGAATCTTCTTCGAATAATCTTCAAACTTAGTTTTCATAAGAAATACATGATAAGCTCTGGGGAGTAATTGAATAGATTAATTTATTATTTTTAGGTACTTGCTTAAAGATTTAATACTTGATCTATGAATTTACGACGCCTCTTACTTATTGTTTTATTTATATTTCAGACTGTATTCTTGTATGGTCAAACTTTAACAGTGCCCACACCAGCTCCAGTTTGTTGGGTAGATACGGGTAGTATTCAGGCCACCATGAGTAGTGGATCTGGTAATAATGATAAGTTTCGATTTGATTTGTCTTCAGGATCTACTCCTTTGAATTCAATTACATCTAGAAACACTTCTGTTACTTTTACAGGTCTTCAAATTGGGGTATATTCTCTTCGAGTTTATTTAGTTAATAATGGTGGGAATCATTCTTCATTATTAGCAAGGAAAGATAATATTTTTATTCTTAATGAAACCGAAGCTCCCGTGTTTCAAAATCCACAATCAAACATTGCTGAAAATGCATCGAATAATGCTTGTGGAGCAATCGTTTTCGTATGCCTACCCTATTGCAAGTGATAACTGTACTTCAAGAACGAATAGCATTTCTGGCTATTCTTATTTAGGGACTTTAAATGGACATACCTATTATTACTCAAATAGTTCTGTTAATGTAACGACTGCCACACAAAATTCGTTGAATGTGGGTGGACATCTGGTTGCGATTAATACTCAATCTGAAAATGATTGGATTAATGCACGGGTTGGTGAAGTTTGGATCGGCTATAACGATGCTGCAAGCGAAGGTGATTTTGTTTGGGTAACAGGTGAGAGTAATGGCTATGAGAATTGGAATAGCGGAGAACCTAATAATTCAGGATGAGAGGATTATACTGTTATGTATTCTAACGGTAGGTGGAACGATTTGAGAGGGACGAATAATAGAAGGTATGTTGTGGAGTTTCAGCCTGTAATTATTACGCAAACAGCTGGTTTGCCTACGGGGGCGGTATTTCCAGTTGGAACCACAACCAATACATTCTTAGCGACTGATAATTCCGGAAATACGGCAACTCATAGTTTCGATGTGATAGTTTCGGATAATACAGCACCTGAAATTGCTAGTCTTAAGGCTGAGTATTACAATGGAAGGGATTTTAATACATTGATGGAAACGTTAAATGTTAGTGAGTTAAATTACAACTGGGGATCAGGAGCTCCGGAATCTACTCTTGTAGGAATAGATAATTTTTCTATTCGTTTCCAAGGAAATGTAAAAGCTCCTCAAACAGGAACCTATACATTTTATACGACCTCTGACGATGGCGTTCGTTTGTGTGTTGATGGTACTAGGATTATAAATAATTGGACGGATCATGGTCCTACAGTTAATACAGCAACCGTAAATTTAATCGCAGGTCAGGCTACACCAATTAAACTGGAATTTTACGAAAATGGAGGAGGCGCTGTTATTAAATTGGAGTGGCAGGGACCAGGCTTAGCTCGTGAATATGTAAAAGATAGTGGTGGTGGAACATGCACTGACTTAGTTTTGGATTTGAGTGTATCAGGGGCTGCGACAATTGATGCTGATGATATTGACCCAGGTTATACGGATGCTTGTGGGATAGCTACAAGGGTTGTTAGTCAAACAGCCTTTGATTGCAATGATAGTGGTGATAATGCAGTAACATTAACTGTTACTGATGTGAATGGGAATAGTAGTTTCTGTAATATAAATGTACAAGTGATCGGTGCTCCCGATAATAGTTTAGGAGTTACTGTAGACACGAAATGTGATGATGAAGATGCCAATGCCACAATTCAAAATAGTGAACTTGGCGTCTCTTATTCTTTATATTTAGGTACGTCACAAATTGGAACTTCAGTTAATGGTACAGGTTCTGATTTGAATATTATGGTATTAGCTGCAGATTTGCCTGTGGGAAATAATTCTATTACAGTAAATGCATCAAAAGGAGCTTGTGCATTAGATCTATTGAATAGTCCGACAGTCTTGATTAATCCCAAACCAGATCCTGTGGGAATTTTCCATGAATAAATCTTAGATCTAATTGACCATTTCCCTTTGATAAAAAAAATAGTTGCTCATATGACTATTGTTTAGGTTTTATTTTTCGAATCATCTTTAATGTATTTAATAAGTGTTTGTCTTTGTTAAATTGATATTTTAAAGTGCAAATATTTATATCTGTCATTTTTTCTAATTATATTACGTAGGTAATTGATTAAAATTCAGATGATATGAGACGAATTTATATTGCATTGTTTTCCATTTTTTTGATATTGCTTTTCTCTTCCCCATCATCAGTATGGGCACAAGCCTATCTTTCCAATGATAATTATACGGGTAATTGGGAGGATGGTATTTCCTGGACTGGAGGAAATTCTCCTGGGCTTAATTACAATCAAGCTTCAACTGTTGCTGTAGAAGGAGAGGTCACAACTTCCAATAATTTATTTTTTAATAAAGGATTACTAAGCATCCGTGATACATTGGTTATTAATGGTGATTTAGGATTTGGATCTAATGGCGACTTGAGTGTTGATGCTGGAGGGGTTCTTATTGTCTTAGGCTCTTTGGATGTTGGAAATAAAGTTGATATTGCTGCGGGAGGAACAATCATTATAACAGGAAATGTAAATTTCTCAGGTTCTTCGGGTCAAGGAAGCTTTACGAGTGATCAATTCCCTGCTCAAGTTTATATAGGTGGTAATATAACGGGATCTCCTCCAACATCTTCTTCAGGTGGTGCAATTCCTGTATTTGATTGCGATGCAACCACTGAACATGAGAATTCAACCTGTAATTATGGATTTATTGAAGATATAGAAGGTGAGGAGGTTGAAGAGTATTTTCAAGAGATCATTTGTGGAGGTGGAGTTGATCCTGGGGCTATAGCAAGTGATCAGACTGTTTGCGATGGAAATAATGCTTTGACAATTACAGAATCACTGCCAAGTTCAGAAAATACCTATCAATGGTTTTCTTCAGTTAATAGCACTGATCCTAATACGGGAACCTGGACAATAATTTCTGGGGCAACACAGCAAACTTACGATCCTGGTTTAGTTACTGCAACAATTTCTTTTTTTAGGCAAGTACAAAAAGGGAATGGTTGTACAGCGAATTCTAATGCTGTAGTTATTACATTTTCATCTAATCCTATTCCTGTTGGAATCTTTCATGAGTAGTTGAGAAAAGATTTCTTTCTAGTAATTAAAATATTTTGATCAATTCCTTCAAGTTGGCAATCTCGAAGGTTACTTTTCTTTGTGATTTGCCTTTATAGGATTGGATATGATCCACTCAAATAGAGGTGCGTGTGCCTCCTTGGTGGTTTTTTTGCCCCATCGGTGTTTTTTTATCTCCGATGGAGGTTTTATATGACGAAGTTTTTCTACCATTGTTAGCTCCGATCATTATTTTTTAACCACTGACGGGTTTTTTAACCGCCGTCAGGGTTTAGAAAATCGCCATCAATTCCTTTAGGTTCTCAATCTCGAAAGTCGGTTTTTCTTTATGGTTTGCCTTTTTAGGATTGA
>NZ_JBFFKR010000215.1:0-5849 GCF_041555295.1 Ancylomarina sp.
GTGGGATACCAGCCAAAGGATTCCACAAAGAGTTTCAGGAAAATATAATTTAAAAGCACACTTCCCATTACACTTAAGCCATATCGAAAGAACTGGATACGTTTTCGGAGAAAAGAACCCGGGAAGCTGATGAATTTTGCCAGTACAAAACCAATGGGGAAAGTAATGATGAATGACATGATAAAAGCCGCTATATGGGGTGAGATTGCATAAAAGCCAAGTTCAACAATTTGCTTTTCAAGAACAAAATGATAAAAGATAAAGTACAGTAAAATATCTAAAGCTGTATTAGCTCCTCCAGTTGCCGCATATTTAAATGTTTGCTCTGGCATGAATCTCTTAAAAGGTGGGTAAAACCACAGAATAACCTTCTCAATAAATCTTATAAGTGCGTAAAATAACTTCATCTCTATAATTTAGATGACAAATATATGATTTTCAATCTTAATTTTTGACGCTGATAAAATATGATTTGATATGATTGAATCTTATTCTTTTTAAGTCATATAAATAGATCATAAACTATCATTAAAATCTGCGCCTAGCTTAACTAGACAAAAAAAGGCTTCCCTATACGAGAAGCCCTATTCCTATATTTATCGAAGATTACTTTCTTCTCCAAATAGTCATTTGAGCAAGCGTGTGTTGGTATTTACGTGCTGTTTCCCGGATGACAAAAGGCACATCCTGAGGTTCAGTAACCAAATCGAAATGCTCTTGCAGGTTATCTTTCAAGCCATCAAACGTACTGTAAGGCTCACCATTTTTACGATAACCCCCTACCCAATTCTCTACATCGGTAAACTCTTCCAACCAAGTGTAAGGAGAAGTCAGTACCAACAGTCCACCCTTATTCATTCGAGAATGAATCTCGTGTAAGAACTTAAGCGGATCGTAAAGTCTATCGATTAGGTTACTTGCAAAAACCAAGTCGTAAGCCGTAAAGAAGGGCTTCAGATTACAAGCATCCCCTTGGAAGAACTCTACCCTATTGCTATTGGCATCCAAACCAAAGTCTGATAATTTAACCTCCTTAAAGGTGTCCAGCTTCCCCTCCTCTATTCTGCTATAATTCAACTTACCACTCTCTTTCAGCTGTGTGCCTATGCGAATAAAACGAGCAGAGAAGTCTAAACCAGTTACCTTATCGAAATGCTTCGCCAACTCAAAACTGGTTCGTCCTGTGGCGCAACCCAAATCGAGGGCTGATCCTTTATTAATACTTTGTAAATGTTCTTCGATTAGCTTCAGGCAGGCCAGAGAATAGTTCTCCACGCCAAAGTAAGTCTGCCCGTACTGAAACTCACAATATTGCGAAACCAAATCGTCGCTCTCATAGTAGTCGTCCTGAATAACCAACTCCTCTTCTGATTCTATATAACGAAAACCAGCATGCTGAAAGAAATGACGACGGAAAGCATAACGCGAATCCTTAATGGCCAAATTTCCTGTCGATATCCACGAGCCCCCTTTAATTAGATTATGCCGAGCATCAAAAGTTGGGGTTGAGAAATCATCGTAAAAAGGATGAATCTCGAAACCATCCAAGGCCGAGATAGGCATCTCAGTCCACTGCCACACATTACCAATCACATCGTAAATCCCATTAAACTCGAACTTATCTATAGGACAAGAAGAAGCGAAGTGTTCGAGATTAATATTGCCAGGAGCCTTATCCCAATAGGGTTGATCAGGAATATCCAGCGAATTACGTAGTAAGTAATATTCTTCCTCGGTAGGCATCCTCAACCTTTTACCTGTCTGAGTCGATTTCCAGTTACAGAAAGCTTTTGCCTCCAGGTAATTGACCTCAGCAGGCCAATTCCATGGCATTTCGATCTCTTGCAACATGCAACGGAGCGACCAACTCTCATTGTTCTTCACCCAAAACACAGGACACTCACATTTCTTATATTGCACCCAGTTCCACCCCTCTTCAGTCCACCACTCTTGGGTTTTATATCCCTCGTCATCAACAAAAGCCTTATATTCATGATTAGATACCAAATACTTCGATGCAGAAAAACCTTTAATTTCAGAAGTTAGGTTTCCAAACTCATTGTCCCAGCCATATAGGGCATCGTCACGCTTTTTACCCAAGATCACTTTACCAGATTTCACTTTTACCAATTCATTGCTTGGGGCAATTCCCGCTTCCTCACAAATCTTAAATAAAGGGTTAGCCTGAACCTTATCGATGGGTAAAAGACGAATTAAAACCGAAGACGTCTCTATATGGATGCGCTGATGCTCAATTCCCATCATAATCACCCAAAAGGGTTCATTCCAATTGATGGGCATATTCAGGGAAAGCTCAGCAATCAAATCTGCCATCATAGCTTTAACCTGCTTACGGTAGTCGCGCACTTCCTGAACAGTTGGCCAATCGTAATGTGCCTCATTCAAATCGTCCCAAGACATCTCATCCACCCCAACTGCAAATATGGATTCGAACTTAGGATTTATTCTTTCAGTGATAAGACCAGCCAGGATCAACTTATTGATATAGAAAGTAGCAGTATGCCCAATATAAAAGATAAGCGGATGACGAAGAGGATCGGCACGCATATAGAAAACGTCATCATCGATCAAAGAGTCATATAAGCGATCGTCCAGCTCCCAAGTCGCCATAAAATAGTTAAGAATCTCCTCTCTTTTAGAATCAGGACTTCCTTCGTTTAAAATAGGTGTTTTAGTTATAAGTATATTTTTATATAACTCTGCAGCAGTCGTATTTTGCATTATTTTTATTTTAATTCCACATTTTTTCTTAACGTAATGAAGTTAATAATTTTATTATAAGTCCACTAACAAACAACTTTAATTCGTCCTACTATTGCCAACCAAAGTCTAAGATTATCAGAACATAACCCAACTCGTTAAATATTTGTTAAATCTTGACAAAAGCGTACACAAACCAGCATATAAAAATTAAATATGATAATTTTGGATTCGAAAGTGAAAATGCGACTAAACCTTTTACATCCATTAACGTCTAAGTAAACGTTACTATTTTGAGAAAATACTATTTGTGGATTTTAGTCATATAAAAACACAACCTACTAATTAGAACTGCACTGCAGTTCATCTTTAAACAAGGACTTAGAACATGAAGAAAACACTATTATTATTAGTTTTTGCGATGCTAATTAGCTTGACTCAAGCTATGAAGCCCGTACCAAACTCAAAGGGGGCAATGGGTGGTACGATTAAAGGTATCGTAAAAGACAAAGACTTGAAAACTGCTGTTGAATACGCAACAGTTTCAGTATTTAAAATGTCAGATTCTACCTTAATAAATGGCACCATTACAAATGCTAAAGGTGAATTCGAATTGAAACAATTAAAACCTGGCAAATACTATGTTGAGATTTCATTTATAGGCTACAACAAAAAAACTATACGCAATATTCCAATTAATCGTGATCACAAGATTGCTGATCTAAAAGAGGTATTGTTGTCACAAGCTAGCGAGGCTTTAGGGGAAGTTACTGTTAACGCAGAACGACTACCAATTCAATATCAGATAGATAAAAAAGTTATACCTGTTAGCAGACAATTGACAACTGCAAGTGGTAATGCTGTTGATGTGCTCGAAAGTGTACCCTCAATCAACGTTGATATCGAAGGTAATGTCAGCCTACGTGGCAGCAGTAGCTTTACGGTTTTGGTTGACGGTCGTCCTTCTATTTTAGAAGCTGCCGACATCCTGACTCAGATGCCAGCTAGTGTGATTGAGAATATTGAGATCATCACTAACCCTTCGGCCAAATACGATCCGGAAGGCTCATCAGGTATCATAAATATTATCACTAAAAAAGGTAACCTAAAAGGCACTTCAGGTGTTGTTAACCTAAATGTGGGGAACTTCGGTAACTACGGAGCTGATTTCTTGGTGAACCTGCGTAAGAATAAATTCAATTTCCACTTGGGAATGGATTATAGCAATCGTAACTTTTCTGGCGATCGTGAAAGCGAAAACAGAACAACTTCAGGAGATAAAACGACGTACGTATTTTCTGAAGGTGATTCTGATCGTGAGCGTTTGGGTTATGGGCTTCGTACGGGTTTTGATTATGAAATAGATGATAAAAATCTTGTAACTCTTGGTCTTCGGTATGGTGGTAGAGAAATGAATATGGGATCAGATCTCGATTACAAAGATTACTTCACTATTGATGGTGGTGCTCCAAGTCCTGTACAAAACTATAAAAGTTCTGACAACTGGAATCGTGAGATGGAATTCTACAATGCCAACTTCAGCTACCTACGTAAATTTAAAGGAAAAGGTCATCAGTTATTAACGCAGGTTAACTATTCTTACCGTGATGGTGATGAAAAATCAAAAACAGAACGTAAACAGGATGGCACTATAGTAGATGGAAAAAAAGGAACTGAAAAAGGCCCTGGTTCTCATCTCGATATTAGAGCTGACTATACCCTTCCATTGGGTGGTAAAAGTAAATTTGAAGCAGGATATCAAGCGAAACTTCGCCAGAGTGAAGACATTACTACACAATCTGACTATGTAAAAGGAGATGTAAATGACTACGTTTTACAGCCAGAATTTGGACACGAAGTTGATTATAAAAAAAATGTACATGGCGTTTATGCCCTATATGCCGATCAATTAGGTAAGTTTGGTTACCAACTGGGATTAAGAAGTGAGTATACTGATAGAGAAATTAAATTCAAAGGTGAAACTGAAAGCTTTACAATCAATCGTTGGGATTTCTTTCCTACCATTCATACACAAGTTGATCTAAAGGAAGGGAATCAATTAATGGCCAGCTACACTCGACGTATTCAACGTCCAAGAGGTTGGAACCTTGAGCCCTTTATTACCTGGAGTGATGCTTATAACGTTAGAAAAGGGAATCCTAGCTTAAAGCCCGAGTATATCGATTCATATGAATTGGGTTATCAGAAACGTATTGGCGAACAATCTATCTCATTTGAAACTTATTACCGTGTCACTCACAATGTCATGGAGCGTATCAAATCGGTATATCAGGAAAATGTGATGCTATCAACTACTGAAAATGTTGGAACAGATTACTCTTTAGGTGTTGAGACTATGGTGAATTTAAGCTTCGCTAAATGGTTTAAAAATGACTTGATTGGTAATGCGTATCACTACAAAGAAGAAGGAGAGTATACAACCTACGACAGCGAAAATATGGCTACTGTCCAAGATTTCTCTACCGAGAGTTTAAATTGGAGTCTGAGGAACAATTCAACTTTCATGTTTAATAAAACCACTCGTTTTCAAGTGAGTGTGATGTATCACTCCGCAAGTAAAAAAGCACAGGGTGAACGTAAAGGTTTTATCACAGCTAACTTGGGCCTTAAAAAAGAGTTTATGCAACGTAGACTATCCGCAACTTTACAATTGCGTAATGTATTAAATACTGCTAAACACGAAAACATTAGCGAAGGGAATGGCTTTTATAACTACAGCAAATTCGATATGCAGTGGCCAAGTATTAAACTAAACCTAAGTTATAGAATCAATAATTATAAGAAGAAACGTGGAGCCAACGGTCAAGGTGGTGACATGGAGGAATTTGAAATGTAATTTCAGGTCGAATGATAATATTAAAGAGGTGTTCTGAGGAATACCTCTTTTTTTTTCAAAAATTTACAGACTCGTTTTTATAAAACGTTTCAAGGCTTTTATTCTAAAAACAAAACCTAAACCAAACAATATCCCATATACCAACCACGACTTATCCAGAATAATTACATGAAGCATGATCAAAATAGTAGCTAGATACACCCATCGATGTAGACTCTTCCATTTGCGTTTCAGTAATTTCATAGCTCTTTTACTCGAAGTCAATGTTAGA
>NZ_JBFFKR010000216.1:0-5832 GCF_041555295.1 Ancylomarina sp.
GTTCGGTAATCTTTTATGATTGAGGCGGATAATTTTTGTCCATTATTCATCTGATCTAAAGTCACCCATGCTGTATTGATTAGTGCTTGTAAACAAAAAAGTTCTGAGTTATGACTTGATATTTTCTTTGCCTTATCGAGACATTTTTGAGCTTGTTCAAGTAAGGCAAAGGCTTGTTCTTTTTCTTTTCCTGAAAACACTTGTGTTGCAGATATCAATCCGATATAATAATTTGGAAGCCAATTTTCTTTCTCGTTGGAAGCAATGCGTTGGAAAAGAGCAACAGCTTCATCAGGTTTATTATTGCCCCACAACTGGAGTGCTTCACTCATCCCTTTTTCATATTTATTTTGTGCTGAGCACATTAATATTTGGCTTGTAATAAGCAGTATTAGTAGCATGATTTTTTTCATAATATTCTTTTTTAGTTTGTGATAGTAAATTTGCTGAAAGTAGCAGGGAGTTCAAAAAGAGATTGACTCAACTGTCGATTTATACTGCTGAACTGTATATTTGGATTAAGTCTTGTCTGTATCAATGTTTTTTACAGGGCTTGTTCATAAAAGCACCAAATAGAATAAATCTGCAAACTTTCTTATTATCATTTCAAATACACCCTTTCGTCTGTCGACACTTTCCCTAAAAAGGGAAAGATTATTAAACTAAACTTAGAATTTCTATTCAACATATAGTTGAAGTTTCTCCCTTTTAAAGGGGAGATGTCCGAAGGACAGAGGGGTGGCCAATTATTATTAAGCCCTGATGTTTTTTATTCTATGCGGAAGTTTTGATTTTATAGATTTTTCAACTGATTCTTATTTTTGTTTTTACTGATGGTGATAAACAGGCCCGCGAAAAAAAAATGTTTAGTACCAGAGGTAATGGCTTGTCGGTCGTATTGTCCTTCAGAGTTGGGCCTATTACTATAATCGTAATTATAAATATTACTGTGACCGAGTATATTGGTGGCCGAGCAATAAAATATTGTTTGTTGCGAAATCAGCCACGACCAGTTAAGGCTTAAGTTATTGTAGTTTTTGGTCTCCTTACTCATAAACTTGGCCGAGTTAGGGTCGTTGTAGGGTCTGCCACTAGCAAAGTTGTAGCTTATACCAATTAGCGAGCGCAACTTCCCTATCCAATATTTCCCGACCACCGATAAGTTGTGCTTGTTGCTAAAATTACTTGCTGCTCTTTCTGGGAAATTCTTGTAATCTCTCTCAGTATCGAGGTATGAGTACGAAATCCAGTATTCAAAGTTTTTAAAAGTCTTTTCGTCTTTCCAATATAAGTCCAAACCTTGGGCATAGCCAGAGCCTGTATTGCTAAAATTCGATGGGGAGTTGTTATTGATCAACTCGTATTTCATCAAGTCAGAATATTTTTTATAATACAACTCAGCTCTCAAAATTCGTTTATCATTATTGTAATGATAATTAAATAGATATTGTTGACTCTTCTCTTCCTTCAGGCTTTTGCTAAGCTGTAGATTCCTGTTCTGAGGCAATTGATAGAATTCTCCCCAAGCAAACGATAGCTGACCATGCTCACTTACTTTTTGACCGACAGAGATCCGCGGTGCTAAATGAAACGATTCGCTATAATCGGCATATTCACCTCTCAAGCCAACTGTAAGTGCCGTGTTTTTTGTAAAAAGAATATTTGACTCAGTAAATATAGCAGCGAGCTGATTTTTCAGATTGTAATTTTGTTCCCAGCTAGGATTCGATAAGCTGATATTTTTATTGGCATCAGTAAAAAAGTACTCAGTACCTATACTCAATTTTATATTCCCGTTAGGAATGCGTTTCAACTTAAACTTGATGTGTCCGTTTTTTTCTTTATTACTGATGCTGATCGAGTCTATCTTTTCTTTGTTGTGATTGTTAGAGTAGCTAGCACCAGCCTTTATCAACCAAGTTTCTGATATCGAGCCATTATAGGATGTATTAAAATAAAGATCCTTCTCTTTTGTGTTATAACTCAGCTTTTCAGGATAATCAATGTCCTTTTGTAGTATGTGGAATTGCGTATGATCGTAAGCCGTGTAGAATTTTAAAAGTCCCTTGTTAAATTGGTGGCGATAAATGGCTTCGCCTGATATTTTTTCGGGCAATTTTTCCCACTCCTGATCCGAAGCATTTAGTTTGTTGTAGGGCGCAAGATTGGTGTATGAAGCATTCACCGTTAAGGCATCCTTATCCTTCTTAATCACCTGCCCAAAACCTGCACCAATAGACATGATAGATATTTCGCTGCTCTCTTCAATAGGAGTGTCCTTGGTGTCTAATAGAAGCACACCCGAAAGAGCCTGTCCGTACTCTGCCGAATAGCCACCCGTGCTAAAAGTAGTGCCTTTAAACAGCATGGGAGAGTAGCGAGCCCTTGATGGATTGTTGTTGGCCGAGGCCGTATAGGGTTTAAATACTCTCATACCATCGATAAAGGTTTGCGATTCGTAACTGTTACCGCCTCGTATAAATAATTCGCCGCTTTCGCCTACAGTTGTTGTGCCTGGTAATGTTTTAAACGCAGCAATATAATTGCCAGCAGCACCTGCTGTTGTGACAACATCGAGAGGTTTAAGTACCGATATCTTTGTATTATCTCCAGCGCTGAATGTTCCTGCAGTAATCATCACCGCATTTAAAGAATTCACCGATTCTTTAAGGCGGATTTGCAGATTTTGCATTTCTTTTACATCCTTACTCAGCTTGGTTACGACAAATCCAATGCAGGACACCACCAATGTCTGCTTGCCAGATACATTGCTTTTGAAACTAAAGGCACCATTTGTATCGGTGGAAGCCCCATCGTAGGTCTTGTCGATATAAATATTGGCTCCGGGAATCGGATTTCCTTTTTTGTCACAAACCTTGCCACTGATATGGCTTTGTGCAGATAGGAATTGTGTTGTAAGTAGAATGAAGAATGCTAAAGTGGTTCGTAACATGCGATATAAGTATTGATAATTAACACTTACAAAATTGCCTTTCGCAGGGATCATTAAAAAAGAATAGTTTCCGACTTGTTGAATAGTGATGCTGAACTGTGAAAATAAGATGAGATACTAAGTATTACTTTGGGGAGTTTCTCCTTTTTTTATTGACGTGATTCGACTTTTTTTCAATAAGCGAATTAATGTTCTATATTTGGGATGTTCGTAATCATTTATCCCCATGAGAATTCTACTGACCTTCTTACTTGTTTTTTTATCTGTATCCTCTTTCACAGAAAATGTGATTTTTATTGATGAGGGGAAAGTTGATAGCCTGGAAAACAGGTTAATGGTAGTTGATGGTGATGATAAGTTGGAACTCTTATTAAAACTTTGTCAGGAACTGGTTGAGAAAGATTCTGAGAAATGTATTGCTTATGCAGAGGAGGCTCTAAGGCTATCACAAAAGCTACATCGTCCCCAATCTCAGGTTAAAGCATTGATTTTTCTGGGTAGAGAGGATTCCAATTTAGGTCATTATTTTGAAGGCTTGCAACATTTTAAAGAGGCTGCAGGCATTGCTGATCGTGAAAATGATGGGAAAGGCTTGGTTGATTCCTGGAACGAGATTGGCATTACCTATTTCAACATGAGTAGCTACGAAGAGGCACAGACTTTTTATTTTAAAGCTCTCAAGAAAGCTGAAGAAATTGACTATAAGGAGCGGGTGATAGGAATGAAGAATAATATCGCCATTATCTATTCCATTTATAAAGACCATGAAAAGGCTCTGGAGTTATTTTATACGCTGTTGGAAATCTATGAAAATGAAAAGGATTCGTTTCATTTTGCACTAACATCTGTAAATATAGCTCATATTTATGATGAGATTGGTGAGTATGAAAAAGGACTTCAGTATCTGGATAGGGCGATACCCTTTTTCATAGAGTCTGGTAATAACCTGATGCTTACCTCTACCTTGAATAATAGAGGTGTGATTTATCTTAAGTTGAATAAAAGAAAAGAAGCTCTTGCGGACTACAATAAAGCTCTTGAAATTTCTGAACAAAACAATTACGCGAGCGGAATCACATCTTCGTCCATTAATATAGGGGAGTATTTTGTAAATGAAAATAAATTGGAGAAGGCTTTGGGCTTTTTTGAAAAAGCACTAAAGATTGCTTTGAAGGATTTGAATAAGACTAGCATTAAAGATTGTTATGCCGGTATAGCAAAGGTTTATACTCTGCAGGGAAATTATCAAAAGGCTTTGGAAAAAACAAAGCAGTTTATGGCCTATAGAGATGAAATCTACAACGAACGAACTCAAAAGCAAATCAATGAACTTCAGATAAAATACGAAACGGAGAAGAAAGAGGAAGAGATTGAATTATTGCAATTAAAAATGAGAATTCAGAAACGAAATCAGATCATCCTTATTGTTGGTTTGTTGATTATATCTTTTCTAATTCTTAGAGTTCTGCATTTAAAACAGCTTAATCTTAAGAGAAAAAATTTATTGCTTGAGCAGGTTAGTTTAATGGACAAACTTGCTTTAGAGAAAATGGATTCAGAAAAAAGGGAGAAAGATCTTGAGAATCTAAGATTGCAGGAAGAACTTCGTTCTAAAGAAGAAATAAATCGTTTAAAGCGATTGAAATATAAAGAAGATTTAAGACATAAAGAACGTGAATTGGCTGCAAATGCCTTGCATGTTGTCAGTAAAAATGAAACCCTTGACAGTCTGAAAAAATCCGTTGAAGCTGTCCTTGGATCTGATAAAGATGATGTGAAAGCTTCATTAAAAAGACTCATTAAGGAGATAGAGGGTAACATTAATTTGGATCAGGATTGGGAGATGTTTAAAATGCACTTCGAAGAAGTTCATCAGGACTTCTTTAAGCGGTTGGTTGAGAAATTTACCGATTTAAATACAAATGATCTAAGGTTTTGTGCTTATTTAAGATTAAATCTAGATGCTAAAGAAATTGCAAGAATCCTAAATCTTTCTGTGAATGCTATTGAAAAGCGTCGATATCGATTAAGGAAAAAATTAGAATTGAGCTCCACTGATAATCTCTTTGAATTCCTTAGTAATTTTTAAAATTAAGTCTTCTGAGAGTGGATGCTAGTCATTTCTCTTTCTTTACTTTTCCTTGATGAAAAGTAACAAAAATCAATGGCTCTGGCGCTCAATGACCCATCACGGTTCAAAGGCTAAACAGACTGAACTCGTTCTACCTCACTCGGACAGCATTCTGTTTTTAACGCCTTTTTCACCTATGGGGCCCCACTTGCGCTGCCGAGGCCAGAAATAAAAATCCGTCTCACAATCTTAATCATATTTTATCAAAATGTTTTGGGTGGGTTTTGTCAGCCTGCTGTGAGGCGTGTCACAGTTTTTCCAACAAAGGAGGACAAGGATCAGGCTAACTTGATTTTTTATTCGCATATAATAATTTAGAAGGTGTTCATGAGCGCTTCGTGGTGGCTTATTTTTGTTTAAGAAACGAGCGAAGCGAGTTCATGAATACCCGTTCAATTATCAATGAATAAAAAAGTAAGAGCCCAACGGCTCTAGCGAAAAATTTAAAATATTTTCAAAAAAAGACTTAGTACACTTAGACCCAACTTTTGTAACTGATCCGCTAAAATCGACTTTGAGACTGTATCAAGTTCGGAACAAGTCTGGATCAAGTCTGGAAAAACCCAGTGCTGATTCGAACTTGTTACGGCGAGTATACAGACTAGATATATGCATAGTTTGGGTCATCGAAAATGATTAGACGCCTATAAAAAATGGAAGAGACATACGCGTGAATTTGAACCGCTCATGTTTAAATCACTTTATCCGTTTCCCTCAATAAATCATATCAATGCAATATACAAGTAGA
>NZ_JBFFKR010000217.1:0-5822 GCF_041555295.1 Ancylomarina sp.
AAACTCTTTAATATACTATCGAGCAACTTAATGGAATCCAAAATAAAAGGCCCCTTATTCAACATCACGCAATCAGCTTGTTGGGCTTCCACCACATCTGTAATTTCTGCCCTCGAAGGGACACCTCGTTTCGCCAGATTCTCCAAAACCTGAGTCGCCCAAATATCCGTAACATGCGCAGCCTGGCAAAAAGAAAGAATTTCCATTTGCACCCGACCCATATTTTTCCAACCACATTCCACCGCCAGATCACCGCGGGCTATCATCACACCGATGGGATAAAGTTGCATAGCCGCTAAAAGTATTTCCGTTAGCTTGTTGAATCCTCTTTGAGTCTCTATTTTTAAAATCACGCCCAGACCGCTCTTGGCTTTTCGTTTTTTCAACTCATTAAAAAGTTGCCGGACATCGGAAGGACTATTTACAAATGACAAATTAATGACATCCGCATGTGCTACAACAAAGTCGAGATCCAATCTATCTTTTTGCGTAATCCCGCTAATGCTTAGCTTACTCAAAGGAAAATTCATCCCTTTGTCGGCTCTCAGTTTACCACCGTTTTCAGCAGTATGCTTAATCTCAATTTCTGCAAACTCTTTCTGAATGGATTTGATGACCCCTCCCATCTTACCATCATCAAACAAAACAGGTTCGCCCACTTTTAAATCATCAAAAACTTCTGGCTCTGTGCTGGAAATATGTGCCACCGAAATCAATCTCCCCTGCGCATCGTGCCGAGCCGATTCTCCTGCCAACTCTTCCCGGTCGAGTCTTAAAAGGTCTCCCTTTTGTAAAAGTATTGGCTTTTCAATGGTTGGAATAACACCCAGCTTGGCAATGGCTTCTTTCTTATCCTTTTTTGTGTACAGTTCAATGCCTGTTTCCAGGAATGTCGTTTTAAAACAGTGGGCGATCAAGCCATTGTCATGTGTTTCAATGATTTTTAATTTCCGTTTTTTATTTCGGGCATCGCGGAACGACAACAGGTCACCTATTGCCAACTTTTGCAAATCTTCACCGCTTAATGGCAGCAGGGGCATGCCGCTGGTATCAACTTCCTGATCGGATAGCAAAATTTGTAATGGCTGAACTATTTCTCCGCGGTCATTTTTTTCCAGCCTCAATTTTCTTAGTCTGGGCCCGGCCACCAAGGGCCCCGTTCGTATTTTAGGACCAGCCAGATCCATCGCCACCTTACATTTATTCTTTAATTGCTTCGAGGCCTTGCGGACGTGTTTTATCATTTTTTCCCAGGCCTGCTTATCATCATGGGCACAATTGATGCGGGCGCAATTCATGCCCTTGGCTATCATGTTCTTCACCAGGTCGTAGTCATTGGCTGCTTCGCTGGGTAGCGTCACCATAATACGGGTACGACGACCTTTTGAACGGTAGCCCAACAAAGTTTTGGCATTCGTCTTCAATAGCCGATTCGCTTTTTTATAGGAAACACCCTTGCGACTATTTTTCATTTCCTTTCCCAAAAATGATTTTAAAATAGCCCGATTGAGATAAAGACTTCTGAGGACATGACTCTGTACCCTGGCAAGTCTGGACATGCTCATATTTCTCAAACCTTTTTGAAGCTCATTCAAATCATGACTTCGCAAGGCCCGGTAATGGATAAGATTACGCGCACTCTCCTGGTATTCGGGATGTACCTTTTTCAATTCTTTTCCATACAGCCTCTCCATTTCAAATGCTGCCTCAATGATGGTATCTATGCGACCGATCAAGGCATTTATTTTTGCTGCCTTCTTCGGAGATATGTCGAATTTTTCAGGATTTGCCATTGCTTTTATAAGATAGTTGAAATAGGCTTAGTAATGATATCTTCCTTTTTTAGTTTTTTATTTGGATATAACGGTAAGTATAGGAATAGTAGCCGATTGCAGGCTTCAAACCTATCAAATTACAAGAAAGTTTGAGCGTGCTACAATCTTTTATATTAGAACTTTGCCAGCTGTTTTTTATAAATTGTTGGGCTTAGTACTTTATTTTTCCTTTTAAAAATCTTAAATACTTTGTTCAAATGATTAATCATTCCATACATAGTCCACAGTATAAAATAAATCCTCATAGCAATGAATATTATTTGAAAAATCCACCATTTTTTCATAGGTAAATGAGTCATTAGCATCTCTATAATCCCATACATCAACTCCTTTAGCAAATACAAATAGTCCTTTCTCGTCTGAATTTATTACTGAGATATAAGGATTTACATAATCATATTCCTTAACGTATGTACAGTTATTATCTAATAATATCCATGCGTTTTTTATATAAACTTCTGACATAACATGTCCAGCAAAATATTCAATAGATCTGGATCTATAATCATATCCCCATTGCACATCGGCAGTTTCAATCATAATGGTTGGAATACCAAATTCTCGTAAAACACTTGAAATAATCAGTGCTAAAGAGTGACAACCATAAAAGGTCTGAACTTCAAAAAGTTCATCAACTGTATTTACCCCAGCCTTATTTCCTCCTGCATCTACAAAGGTGAAATTCTGATTGATCCAATGGCATACCTTCATAATACCATCGATATCAGCAGTAGGAATTCCAATGGCATTTTGCACTAATTCAAGGTTCTCCGAACTAAGATCAGATTGTTCTCCTGGCACAAGGTATTTTTCTGGATAATTATAATCTATACCAAAGGTGAAATCCAGTGTATCTAAATTAATATTACATTTATCAACATTTCTACTTCCATCTTCATCTCTACAACAGTTAGAAATTAATAAGACGAGAATAATTAAAAAGAATGAAAATCTAAATACCCTCATGATTATTCATTTTTAGATATAATATTCCTATATAAAGATACAATTTGAGAAAGGGTATAACAAGAATAACTATTGTTTCAAGCCTCCTTAAAAGCATTAAGTTCAACTAGTTTATATACGCAATACTGCATATATTAATACTATATCTGTTGCAAAATACATACAGTTGGTAAGTTGTATTGTGCACCTTTTATTTTCTAGAATAAATTTACAAAACAATAAGAATTTTAAAAAAAAAAGCCACTCTCCGCGGAGAATGGCTTTTAAAGGGTGATTACCTATTAGATTTACTCTACGCTAAGTAGAAACTGGAGAGGAATATGAAGTCTATCTCTCCAGGCATTTTCATCATGCTTAGCACCCTCGAATTTTCTAGTCACCCAATTCTCATTTTGGCTATAGCCACGTTCTTTCATCAACTTGTCAGCTATTAACTGATAGGGTTTGTAAAGCGAATCAAGTGTTTCCGTTCCGTAATCAAAATAGATTTTATGGGTTTGAGGATCGGGTAAATTCTTTGCTACATATTTCAAGAAAACACCATTGAGAGCTGGCCAATGCGTCGACATGCAAGCCGCGCCTCCGAAGACATTGGGATATTCTGAAATGGCATAACAGGATATTAAGCCTCCCATACTCGATCCTAATATAAAGGTATTTTCACGATCAGTTTGGGTACTGTAATTCTTGTCGATAAAAGGCTTGAGCTCCTCAACCAGAAATTTAAGGTACTCGTCAGAAAGAATCTCTCCCTTAAACTTATCCGGACGATCTATCAGTTTCAATTCTTTTTGAGGCTTATTGGGCATATACTCCAATGAACGGTTGTTTGTATGACTAATCGCAACCACAATAACAGGTCGTATTTTTTGAGTCTTAATAAGACTATCAACAGTCTCATCGACTCCCCATTCCTGTTTATTCCAAGTCGTTGTCCTATCGAAAAGCATCTGCCCATCGTGCATATAAATGACAGGATAGGATCTCTTAGCATCATAGTCAGGAGGAAGCATCACTTTGACATCACGAGCCGGAATATACTTAGACTGAAATGCCGGATAATCTATAAAACTAAGTGGTATTTGTTTATTACAAGCAAACAAGCTGCTACAAATGATAAAAACAAGGGCCATATTTCTCATATCATCTCTTTATTTCAGTTGTAAAAATAAGATTCTACCTCTATTGTTTCTCAACCTAAAAAAAGCCATTCCCCGCAGAGAATGGCTTTTCGAGGGGTGTCTACTTTCCAAATACGGAAAAGCAAATTATTTCACATACACTCTGTATTCCCATGCCTTTAGAGACATTAAAGTTTCTTTAGCCAGTTCTTGCTTTTCCTTAGTGAAAAAGTCGCTGTAAGTACCTGCATAAGCCTCTGTATTCAGTTTCACGTCAACTGCTTTATTGCTTAGGTTAAGAACCACGACAACTTTATCGCCATCCTTTTCACGAACAAATGCGTAAACCGATTCGTTCTTGTCAGTGGCAATGCGCACCAAATCGCCACCTTGAGCGCCATTCAACAAAGCTTTATTGTTGGCTTTCAGGCTCATCAATTGGGTATAGAATGGCACCAATTCCTTATTGCTCCAATCAATTTCATCCTTCTCGAAAAACTTCAATCGGTGATTCAATCCAGCCTCTTGTCCAGAGTACAACATTGGCATACCTGGCATGGTAAACGTTAGCACAGCAAACGCATTAGCTGCTTCTCCCATTCTTTCCTTAATGGTACCAGCCCATGAATTCTCATCATGATTCGTAATAAAGTTCATCAGGTAGTTATCCTTTTGGTAAAGGGTATCGATTTTAGCAAAATAAGCATCAATCTCATTGGCATTTTTCTCACCCTTGGCAATATCGTTCATAAGGTGGTGGAAATCCCAGGCATAACCCATATCGAAAGCTGACTCAAGCAATTCTGGTTCCCAAGCCTCAGCCAACATAAACACAGGCTTGATTGAATCAAGTTCCTTGCGGGCTTCGTTCCAAAAATCAGTTGGTACCATGCCAGCCATATCGCAACGGTAACCATCAACATTGGCTTTCTCAATCCAGAATTTCAATGAACCCTTCATGTACTCACGCAAGTCCTTATTGTCAAAGTTCAAGTCAGCAGTATCTGTCCAATCAGTTCCAGCAGGAATCTGAACCTCACCTTTTTCGTTTAGGGTATACCAGTCTTTATGATCTTTCATGATTACGTTATCCCATCCCGTATGGTTTGCTACCCAGTCAAGAATCACTTTCATTCCCATATCCTGAGCTTGTTTTACCATGGTTTTTAAATCCTCTAGGGTTCCATAATCAGGATTTACAGCACGGTAGTCAGCAACTGCATAGCAAGATCCCATACTTCCCTTACGATTCTTCTCCGAAATTGGGAAAATAGGCATCAACCAAAGGATATCCACACCCATTTCCTTCAATCGAGGCAAGTGGTTTGCAAAAGCGTTGATCGTTCCTTCCGGTGTGTACTGGCGAATGTTCACCTCATAGATGTTCGCGTTACGTGTCCAGTCCAGATGCATGTCGGCAGACTTGGCACAACATGATTCTTTCTCTTTTGAACAACATTCTTTCTTTGCCTTTGGAGTATTTTGGCAAGACATAAGTAAACTTGCCATCAAAAGCAGGCTTAGTGTTGAATTGACTATTCTGTTCATATGTTTATATTTATTATTTCTACTTTAAAATTGATTTTGTGGAGAGAAATAACCACCTCCCCCTCGTTCCTCGGGTACTCCTCCTTAAAAAAAGGAGGAGAAATTTAATCAGATCAAAGAGATCGATGGCTAAACGGATGTCATATTTGACCTTTCGACCTTTAGGTGCTTTTCAAATCATATTTCATCACAAAAATCTGCGTCAAAATATTTTTTTTCCAAACACTGTCTCCCGAAGTCTCGGGATCGTCGCACGCTTACAGGTTTTCTAGTAAAATGATATCGAATTCTGTATCTAAAACAACTTTTGAATTAGCAACCTTTACAGTTTTTCCTGAATAGGCATCTCTTA